>JAJYGE010000596.1 GCA_021785155.1 Planctomycetota bacterium | reverse complement strand
GGGATTGACTGCCACAGCTTGGACCTTCACGAGAATCTGATCCGGTTTAATTTCCGGTTTTGGTACATCCTGTAAAACTAAAACGTCCGGGCCGCCATTGGCGGAAAGCGTCATCGCTTTCATAAAGTGTTCCTTAAAATGATAGATTGTGTCCACGAGGTCAAGCCACAGCGGTGCCCGCTTTACGCGATAGCGCCAGGCGATGCGCGTGGGCATAATGGGAAATAAGATTATGCCAGTCAAAATATTCAGACAGGCGTTCCACGCGGTTACGCAATTCGATTCGGCCGCGACGATCTTTGAGTGCGAAGTTAAAGAGTATCTCGGTGAGCTGATGGGCGGATTGATCAAACGTGGCGTAACGCCGTCCCACGACAAATAAACCGTTATTGGCCGGATCGTGAATATGTTTCAAAACATAGCTGCCGAAACCAGCGAGATCACTGGTGGCCGCGGCGACGCCGTTGGCCACGCACTCCATGGGGGTGTAGCCCCATGGCTCGTAATAACTGGGAAATACGCCCATGTGACAGCCACGGACAAACTGATCGTAATCCAAGCCAATAAGCGGTGAGGTGGCGGAGAGAAAATCGGGATGGAAGATCACTTTCACCGGGTCTTCTTTGGCGTTAAAGAGGTGGCAGGCACGCAATTGCTGTAAAACGGAATCTCCGGCGTCGTCCCAGAGATCGTGTGTGACAATTGCAGGCTGCTTCCAGGTGCGCCAGGCGTGCAGGCCGCGTTTGAGCCGAACCATGGATTGTTCGGTGATCAGATTGGTGGTGTCGGGCATTTTTCCCTGACTGACATCCTGCAGCAGGCGGTGCCCGATATCTTCCGAGACTCTTTCACAGGTGAGTTTGAGTTCATCAAACATGGCCTGACTTTTTAACACATCAACATTAATAGATTTATATGGGGCGCGGGTGATGATAAATGCGACCACGGTAATGGGAATATTGCCGGATTTAAGCCAATGATTAAGCCGGGCCAGAGATTCGATAAACAGATTAATACCCTTGTTGGTGTATTCATATCGGCCTGAGGTAAATACGTAAACGGTACGATCCAGATCAAAGGTATAGGAGGGGAAAAAATGGCCCGCGACAAAGGTGTGAATGGCTTCTTTATATTGTTTGTGCAGGGTTTGAAATTCATGCAGCGCCGCGAAGCGTTGTATATTCAGGCCGTTGGGGGTGATGACATCGGGCTTGCGATGCAGGAGTTTTTCCGCTTCCAGGGCGGTGACATCGGAGACGGTGGTAAATACATCGGCGCAATGCGCGGCACCGCGCTCCAGACAATAGCGGGCGTAAATGGCATAGTGGCCAGCGGCATGATCAGGATTGATGGAATCAAGCTTGGAATAAAAATCAGGATTGTCGGTACACAAATACCGTCCCAGCAGCGTGGCATGGGTGGTAAATACGGTGGCGACCGGGAGTTTCAGGAAGTTAATGCGCATCAGGCCAGGGCCTACCATCCATTCATGGAAGTGGGCGATAACGGGACGGCTGTCGGGTTTAAAGCGACAAAGCTCTTGAAAGAACAATCCAACCAACATGCCAAATACCACCACATTGTTGGTATCGACATCGTTATCCGGAGCTTGAATGCCATGGTCTTTCCAGAGGGTGTATTTAAATTCGCCAAGCCGTCCGAATGCGGCCATGAAATCAAGTAATATCACGCGCGGGCGGCCATCAATAAGCCAGTAACCATAATGCACGCGAATGGACATTTCCTCCAGTCGGCGGATGGCTTGAGCAATAGGGCCGGTGGGTTCGGCCGGTTCAAATTCGACGCTGGCGGTGTCGGCGTTATAGGGGCCAATCAGGCAGTAGCGATTTCCCCAGGATTCGACCATGGTGCTGGCCTTGGTGCGCATGACGGTATAAATACCACCGAGCTGCCAGCAAACTTCCCATGCCACTTCAAACAACAGCGGCTGTGTGGGGTCATCATCGCTGAGAGGTATGGCCTGAGATGGAGTATCTGTCAAAGCGGGTTTTCGCACGGGCAATGGGGGCGGCGGAAAATCACGGGCGGTGGTGCGCGGTACAACTGCTGTGGGTTGATCGGGGCGGTGATAACTTTCTCCACCGGATTGGGTAAAGGAACCAGAGGTGGTAGAGGGGGGGGCGAAGCTGGACTTTTGGTTGCCAGCAGTATTGGGGCTGGTTACGGCCGTACCGTTGTGTTCGCCGGGGGTTTGCCGGGACGCATTTGCCGAGTCAATTAATGTAGCTGTCTTGCCGCGTTTGCGCTGGGATTTGTTGCTGCTTGCCATCACACGTCCGCCTTATTTCAACTGACACATTCCTGACCGTTGAGCCTGATTTTACCATAGATAATTCAGAACGCGATTATGAGCGAACATTTTCCGAGTTTATGCGGATGGAGCATTAGCGGTATCGGCGGAGGACGGGCGGCCCATGAGCATTTCAACATCCAGCAGGCTGATGAGATAATAATACTCCCTACGCTTTTCCAAAACGGCGGTGAGACCATTGGAAAGCCCGAATCGGCGAGGCGCACCGGCGGGCAGGCCCAG
>JAJYGE010000215.1 GCA_021785155.1 Planctomycetota bacterium | reverse complement strand
CTATGCCCGTGGGATTGTTGGGCGAACACAAAATCAGCATTTTGGTGCGCGGCGTGATGGCCGCTTCAATGCGTTCGGGGTGCAACCGAAAATCCGGATAGCTGTTTACCGGCACGGGCAGAGCACCCATGAGGCGGGGAAGATGTTTGTACATGACAAAGTAAGGATCCAGAAAAATGACTTCATCGCCCGGATTCAACGTGGCAAACATCCCCAGCATGATTCCCGCCGAGGTGCCGGAGAGTATCAGCACGCCCGGATCGCGCCAGCCCGTGCTTTCGCAAACGTCCCGGCGGATCGGTTCAATAAGTTCCGCAATGCCCTGCGTGGGGGTGTACCGATTTTTGCCCGCCCGGATGGCTTCAATGGCTTTTTCCTTAATCGGGTCCGGCACATCAAAATCCGGCTGGCCGATCGATAAATTAATCGGGTCTTTGAGTTTCGCGGCCAGATCAAAAACTTTGCGAATTCCGGATGCGTCAATTTCCAACGCCCGCTGTGCAATCCAGGAGGCAGCATTAAAAGTGCCGGCGGAGTCAGCCGGTGCTGAAGTAGTGGATAGAGTCATACATTCCTCAACGTATTATCAACAAAATCGGTACAAATAACCGCGAGAATTCCGCCCGGCTACCGGGTCAGAATTCCCAACTTTATTGTAGCGTAGGTTAGAAAAACTTGCCCCATTGCGCCACTATTCATCAAATTCCTCGGCCCGGTGCGCTGGGGCGCCATCCGCAGTCCACCAGCGTTGCTGAATATACTGAATTCCCCGTTGATCGTTGTTCGTTGTCGAAAAGTCTGCCGCCTTGAACTGGTTCCCGACAAAAACCGGTACGCCTCAGTCTTGCTCCCGGTCGAGCGTGCTTGACAATTCCGCCATTGAATGGAACATAGCGTACTACTTTCAAGGCCGGGTGAGGTACGCGGGTACAACCATTGCGCCTGAAAAACCAGCGAAACGAGGAAACACGTTATGGCTATTGGCGGTATTACACCCGGTGCATCGGCGCAGGCTTCGGCGGGAGGCTCAGAGCGTACCTATCGCCTTCCATTTACCATCATGACCGTTCTGTTTTTCATGTGGGGATTCATGACCGTCTGGAATGACATTCTCATTCCGCGCTTCAAGGAAGCCTTCACACTTAACTATTTTCAGGCCATGCTGATCCAATTCGCTTTTTTCGGAGCCTATACCGTTGGCTCACTGATCTATTACCTCATTTCCATGTTCTGGGGTGATCCGATTAACCGTATCGGTTACAAAACCGGTGTGATCATCGGTCTGCTGGTCGCGGCCTGCGGATTTATGTTGTTTTATCCGGCGGCCATCTTGATTTCCTATCCGTTTTTCCTCGTCGCTTTGTTCATCGTGGGCCTGGGATTTGCCATGCTGCAAATCGCCGCCAATCCTTACATTACCATTCTGGGTCCGGAACGTACCGCATCAAGTCGGCTGAATCTTTCGCAGGCATTTAATTCCTTTGGCACTACAATCGGCCCGATTATTGCGGGTTGGCTGATTTTCAAGGTGTTCAACGGACCGGGCAGCCATGGGGCGCAATCCGTGAAGATTCCATATTTGTGCGTGGGCGGCGTATTTCTGGTGCTGGCGGTCTGCTTTATGTTTGCGCATTTGCCGAGCTTCACCAATACTGAACACGTCACCCGTGGTGCCGGGGCGTTGAAACATCCGCATACCGTTCTGGGCATGTTGGCGATTTTCATGTATGTCGGCGGCGAAGTATGTGTGGGCAGTTCGATTATTAACTTTTTGAACCTGCCCAAGCTTGGCGGACTTAGCCACGAAGCGGCGTCTAAGTTTCTCGCGTTTTACTGGGGCGGGTTGATGATTGGTCGGTTCATGGGGGCCTTTGCGCTAAGCGATGTGCGCAAGAAATTGCGAAATACCGTGGTCATTTTGCTTCCGGTCTTGGCGTTCGGCACCATCTGGGTTCTTTCTGGCCAAGCCAATGCTCTGCATTACGGGGTCATGCTGGCGATAATGCTGGTCGCCTTTTTTCTCGGCGCTTCCAGCCCGCAGCGGATGCTGGCGCTATTCAGCTTTATTATCCTCGCGCTGCTGCTCACGGGCATGTTGTCCTCGGGGGCGGCGGCGATATGGGCGATTCTCGGTATCGGCTTGTTTGATTCGGTCATGTGGTCGAATATATTCTCTCTGGCTATTGACGGCTTGGGGGCGCTGAAAAGTCAGGGGTCTTCCCTGTTGGTGATGGCCATTCTCGGTGGGGCATTGCTGCCGCCGCTGCAAGGGATTGTGGCTGACCACATGGGGATACAGTTTTCATTTATCGTGCCGATGATTTCCTATGTGTATATCGCATTTTATGGCCTGTATGGCTACCGCGCGGGCAAGCCAAAGACCGAAGCGCCAATCAGCAATGCTGGCGATTTATCCGCGCCGGTCGGCGGCTTGTAGGCGGTAGCGGCCTTGCGCAGTCGGCCAGTTTTTTGCACGGGCTTCTGCACGCGGGCATACCGTCGCGGCTTGCTTGTATTGTATAAATCCCGGGGGGCAAACCAGCATGGCGTTTTTCCGCGTGGGGC
>JAJYGE010000242.1 GCA_021785155.1 Planctomycetota bacterium | reverse complement strand
GTCATGGGGAACGGTCTCGCCGAGGATATCATCAGGATCGGGATGCTCCACGCCAAGCTCATCATGTAAAAGTCTTCGACCTGCCGGCGAAATAACCAGGTACACCCGGCAGCCGGCAGTTGAAAGTCCCCGAAGAATCTTCCGGGCATAAATAGCGCCCGAAGCACCGGTAATGGCGAGAATAAATGTTTTCTTTTGCATCAATGTGTCTCTAAATCCACAGCACCCGCGTCTGCGGCAGTATTATATCCCGCATGCGGAATCATTTATTGATCCTCAAGTTCTTCCTCATCCAGGAGCGTTTTATGGACCACCGCATGGTCATTAAACCAGTTATAAATTTCCACGTGGGATAAAAAATCTCTGCCGTAGCGGTATGTGAGCCGATCGGTGTAATCTTCTTTTTGACAATCGCGTAGATGATCCAGCAGCGCCATGGACGCGAAAAACCAGCTCGGTTTGATGACATCGGGCAGCTTTACGCAATAAAGCGAAACATTTTCCGAGCCGAACGGCTGTTTGCAGTGTCGGCACCACCAGTCGCACCGGACTGTTCGGCGCATGATCTTTTCCGGTTCAGCGAACTTACGCATGACGAATTCCCCTGTAGCAGAAACAGATTCCCGCAGTCAGTGATGCAGCATTTACATCGGCAAAGCCGGCGCTTTTCATGCGTTGGGTCAGTTGCTGTGGAGAAATAAACGTGTTGACGCTTTCAGGAAGATATTTATAGGCACCGGTTTTATCACCACTGATAAGCGTGGCGGTGCGGGGCAATATGCGACGGAAGTAAAAATTATACCCGGCCCGCAATATCGGATTCCCCGGCAGGGAAAACTCAAGAATAATCAGCCGACCACCGGGCCGGAGCACCCGATAAAATTCATCAACGGCGCTGCCCCAGTCGGAAACATTGCGGATGCCGAAGGCAATCGAAACGACATCGACGCTTTGGTTCTGCAACGGCAGGCGCAGAGCATCGCCTTCATAAAAGGAAATGCCCCGGCCAGTGGTCCCGCCATTTTTTCCACAGGCTCCCTGCAGCATGGCGTGGCAAAAATCAATTCCAATAACCCGTTTTGGACCGGCACGATGGAACGCTACCGAAAGATCTCCCGTGCCACAGGCGATATCGGCCACGATGTCCGAGGTTTTTACCCCGGCAATCCGCACGGCCTGTCGCCGCCAGTAGTGATCCATCCACAGCGAATGCAAATGATTGTTAAGATCATACGATGGCGCGATCGCGGAAAACATGCGTTGCACGCGACTGGCCTTGTCCACGGCCTGATGGGGATTTTTAAGATTGCCCTGATCCCATGCGGGTGGGGCGGGGGAAATTGTTACCTTGTCAGCCATTGTGTTTCGAGTCCATTTCCGAACGATAATCCTGGAATTATAGCCTAAGTAAGCTGCAATTGGATGTTTGCCGCGAAAGGGGAATTCGCGTACAACCATGGTTGCATTGATCGTGTGGATTGGTAGGCATTATGCTCTTATTGAAAAAACATCTTGTGGATCTGGTTCGGGCCGGTAAAAAGCGGCAGACGATTCGTTATTGGAGCCGGCCCATCGTGTTTGCCGGGCAAATCAGCTTTACGCCGGGCTTGGGCAAAATGAAAATTTTGCGTGTTGAAGAGCTGGCCGGGTATCAATCCTTGACGCTCACGGACGCCCGTGATGATGGCTTTGAAACCCTTGAAGACCTTTTGGCGGAATTGAAACGGAATTATCCGGAAGTCCCTCCGGGCAAGCGGCTCTACCGCGTGGTATTTAAATGGCCGATTGAAGCGCCGGTGCCACCACAACCGCCGGCAGACCAGACCGTGGCTCGCACTGCGGAATCGACCGTTTCAGAGCCGCCATTAGAGAAGCCTGCCCGAAAGCTAACGGCAAAAACGCCCAAATCGGCAAGCAGCCTGGCATCCGCCCCCATGCCGGCAACCGCTGCCGACAGTTGTATGTCCATACCGCAAAGGCAGTTGCTGCGTAATTGGGTTATCGCCCAGACGCCCAAAAGCCGTTTTAGCAGCCTGTCCAAGTAATCCCGGCCAATAACTCGGTCAGCGATCACATCAATCGCGTCCGACGGCCCGACGGGGAAGTACGGTAACCGACCGCCAAGCCATAACCGCTTGAAAAACCGGCAGTTTTTCGTACTGTGCAAACGCTTCCGGGAGTGGCATTCGTTGCCACAGGCGTGGCTTTTGAGCAATGGAAGCTGAACCATGGCTTTAAATAGAATTTAAAAAAACAAAACCCCTGCCGCTGGTAAAAGCGGTCAGGAGTTCTGTTTTGAATCGTGAGATCCACATGCCGGTTCTAAGGCCACACCCATCAGGCGCTAGCCAGTTGGGCCTGGAGGTAGAACAACTGGCTTATTTTCCACCAAGGATCGCATCCTTGGCGGCTTTGGCCACGCGGAATTTGACCTTGCGGCGGGCCGGAATTTCAATTGGTTCGCCAGTCTGCGGATTGCGCCCCATACGCTTCTTGGTGTTCACCAGAACCAGCTTGCCTAAGCCGGGGATGGTGAACTTGTTCTTGGCTTCCTTGTAAGCAAGTTG
>JAJYGE010000083.1 GCA_021785155.1 Planctomycetota bacterium | reverse complement strand
GCTGGCCTGGTATGTGGGTAATACGCGGGTGCAATTTCGGTGGAGCCGGACAGGGCCATCCATTGTAGGCAAACTAAAAGCCTCCAAGCCGATACGAATCGCATTGGAAACAACGCCGTCGTGGCCGGAATTTCCGGCTCGATATTCCATAACGCGCCACGGCATCCAAGGCGCTGGAATGCGGGACGGCAAAGTTGTCGCCCGCTGGCGCGTGATCACAGCATCCGCTCCGGCGGCTGAAATTAGCGCTTCTAATTATTCCGTATTGGCAAAACATATTCAGAGCGGAACGTCCAGTACGGTTGGCACCGGCACTTATGGCGCATTGGTATTTAATCTCAAGCCCGGTGCAAGCGTGTATTTTGCCGCCGGAACCAGGGGATTGGAGAACCTGAAAAACGCGCCATCCATTCTCGCCGGAGCTCGCCGGCGATACGGCGCTTCCCGTGTTGCCGCCGGCGGAACTTGGGAAAATTTTCTCAAGCCGATCAACCGGGATTTGAGTTTTGCCCGTGTTTATGGCCCGGGCACCAATATCACCGGTTATCTGGCCATGCGGGGATGGACTTTGCCAAATCGTCAAAATGTGTTCGAATGGGACAGCTTCTTCGCCGCCTTGCAGGGATCCCTCGCCCATCCCTATCGTAGCCGACAAACCATTCATCTGGTATTCGCCGGTCAACGTGCGGATGGGATGCTGGAGAATTATTGCCAAAATGGTTCGGGAACGTCGAATAGGGCGCAGTCTCCAATCGCGGCGCTATGCGTTTGGAAGCTTTATCAGCGCGCCCCGGATATTGGTTTTCTGCGGCGGATTTACCCACAATTGGTGAAGTGGCATAATTGGTGGTTTGCCACCAATCCCTCCACCGGGCTGCCCTTTAGGGATGCCAATAAAGATGGCCTGCTGGAATACCGCAACGGACCGGAAAGCGGTATGGACGACAGCCCGATGTACGACAACGCTCGCGTAGATCCAAAAACACAAACCATGGAACTTGATGATGTCGGCCTGAACAGTTTATGGGCTGCGGATGCCGGTTACTTGGCGCGGATCGCGCAGGTGTTGGGAAAATCCGTGGCGGCAGCGCATTTTTTACACCAGAAAGAAGTGATGATTCGCCGGATCAACCGCAGGCTGTGGAATCCGAAGGCGGGCATGTATGAGAACCGCTTTTTCAGGCCGCAGGCGGCGGATGAGCCAATTTCCTGCCGGGCATATAGTTTGGCCGACGGAAAGCCCGGTATTCAGGGCCAATATTATCACGGGACTGATTTCAAAGATCTGGTGATGACCCGTGTGGATCAGGCGGTGGACTTCAACTGGTTTTCCTTTCCGCCAAGCCCCGCCTTTGGGGGGCAACTGACATGTTCACCCATGAGCGTGCGCTGGCGGGGGTTTCTTACACCGCGAGAAACCGGCGATTACCGGCTGGTGCTTAATCTCACCTACCCCTTTGTCCTGCATGATCCGCCGGGATATCTGCCTTCAGTGGCGGGTGCCCGATTGTGGGTTGGTGGAAAACTGCTCATCAACCGTTGGAAAGTTAGGCCGGTCACGCGTTACGTCAGCCCGTTCATTCATCTGGCAGCCGGCCATCGCTACGGCATCAAACTGGAATACCGTCGGCAAAGCGGCGGGGCCATGGTGCAATTGCGCTGGCAGAAAGTCGGGGAACCGAAACGCATTTTTTCCACGCAGATTTCGCCCACCAATTTCTATCCCATGATCATCGGCGCTCCCAGCAAAGCGATGGCGGCGAAGATGCTGGCGCTGCTGCAAAACCGGCATAAATTCTGGGGACGTTATGTCATTGCCAGCATTCCCCGTGACAACCCGACGTTTCAACAGCAGGGTTACTGGCGTGGAAAAATATGGCCGGCCACCAATTATCTCCTGTTCCAGGGGCTTAAGCGTTATGCCTCGGCGAGTCTGCTGAATCGCTTCGCCGCCAAAAGCGTCAAGCTTTTCATGCGCAATTGGCACGCCGCCCACACCTGGAATGAGAATTATTTTTTCACCGGCCAAGGTTCGGGCGTGCCACATACAACATGGGGGCCGCTGCTATGCCTGATCGGCCTGGAGGATATTTGCGACATCCGCCCGGATGGCACAATTGCCCTCAATGGCACGCTGAATGAAAAAATAAGGATTCGGAACATTCCGATTGCGGGCCATTTCTATGACCTCAGTGTCGCGCCGAGGTGTACGCTGCTGTTGCGGCACGGGAAAACCATTTTAGAGGCGAGAAACAAGGTGCTGGTTGCGACTTTGCCGAGTGGCCTGTGAACCGTCAAAATGTAGCAAAATCGGCATATTAAAGCTTGTCGAGTTCAATGTTGCCATGAATGGGTGATGGAAAGCGGCATTTGTGTCTTTGCACCTTCCGAGCGTATGATTTGTATGCCGCAATCCGGAACATAGGTTACGGATTGTTATTGAGGAGTTCGTTTGAAGGAGCTCGTTTGATGTTGCAGCGCAGAGATTTAATCAAAGCTGGCTTAGCGGTTACCGCTTCTGCAGCGCTGGCGAATGTGATCGTCCCAGCGCAAGGACAGCCCGGTGCCCCAACTGCGGCGATCGCAGCCGCCGGCTCGCGTCAGCGTGAGTTGCTGGATGCCAACTGGCGGTTTTCCCGGCGTGCCGGGACCGCCAAACTCCCCAATCATGCCGACCATGACAGTGCGGCATCCTTCCCGCAGGCTGCCGCAAAGTTTAATGATGACACCTGGCGCGTGGTGCAGTTACCGCATGATTATATCGTGGAAGGACAATACAATCCGAAAGCCAGTAAAAGCCATGGCTTCCTGCCGGTGTATCCAGCTTGGTATCGCAAGCATTTCATCCTCGCGGCATCGGATAGCGGCAAAGCCGTATGGCTGGATTTTGAAGGCGTCTACCGCGATGCGCATGTGTATCTGAACGGCCAGTTTCTGGGGCGGCACCAGGGCGGTTATACGCCTTTTCGCTTTGACATTTCCAAATTAGCCAATTTTGGCGGAGAAAACGTTTTGGCGGTTTACGTAGATCCGACCAAGTTTGAGGGCTGGTGGTATGAGGGGGGCGGCATCTATCGGCACGTCTGGCTCAACATCGCTGATCCGGTGCATGTATTACCATGGGGCGTTTACGTCATCAGCGACGTACATGATGTGCTCAAGAATCCGTCCGCTGATTTAACTATTCAGACCAGTGTGGTCAATGAATCTTCAGAGCAACAGATCTGTACGATTGTATCGGTCGTGTCAGACCCGCACGGACAAAGCGTTGCCAGTATTTCCAATAATTTGGTTCTTGCATCGGGCGAATCCGGTGCCATAACACAAGTTGCCGCTTTGGAAAAAGTGGCATTGTGGTCGCTGGAAAATCGCAATCTGTATACGCTGACAACGGAAGTTTATCGCGGTGGCACGCTGGTAGATTCACACCTGCAGAGGTTCGGCATTCGCACGATTCGCTATGACGCGAAGAACGGCTTTTTCCTCAATGAACAACATGTGGAACTCAAAGGCACCTGCAATCATCAGGATTTTGTGGGGGTTGGCATCGGTGCACCGGACAGCCTGTGGTACTGGCGTGTGCGTAAACTCAAGGAAATCGGCTGCAACGCCATACGCTGTTCGCATAATATCATGGCTCCGGCCTTTTATGATGCATGTGATGAACTGGGCGTGTTGGTCATGGATGAAAATCGGCGGCTTGGTGACGAGTACGGCCCCAAGACCGCCGTCGGCGATCCGTATAAAAACATGTGGCATGTCGATGAGATGGTACTGCGCGACCGCAACCATCCCAGTATTATCATGTGGTCGTTGTGCAATGAAGAAATGTTTGTGCAGAATACGCGCTATGGGGAAAAAGTTTTTGCGGCTTTAATGAAGTCGGTGCATAAATACGATCGTACCCGCCCTATTACCTGCGCCATGAATGCCAACTATACCGGCGGCCCGCAGAGCGGATGGGAAGCGCGGGCGAACCTGCAAAAACTTCGGGGATTTGAAGCAGTAGAGGATTTGCAAGGTTGCAATTACGCGCCCGGCCATTATGAAAAATTTCATAAGGCCTATCCCATGCTGCGTATGTTCGGCAGTGAAATAGGCAGCAACACCAGTGATCGTGGGATTTACAAAACGGATATTCCAGCCGGTCTCGTCAGCGCCTACCATGGCAACCCTGAAAATTCATGGCAGCCGGTAGCCATACGGCCATTTATCGCGGGTGGGTTTGTCTGGACCGGATTTGATTATCGCGGGGAACCGACACCGTGTGGGTGGCCAAGTATTAACTCGCATTTTGGCCTGCTGGACATGTGCGGCTTTCCCAAAGATGTCGCGATGTATTACAAGGCTTGGTGGGGCGAAAAACCATTGGTACACATTTTCCCGCACTGGAATTGGCACGGGCACGCAGGCAAAACCATTCGGATTTGGTGCTATAGCAACTGCAATGAAATCGAACTGCGGGTCAATGGAACCAGCTATGGCCGCAAGAAAATGCCACAATATAAGCACATTCAGTGGGACGTGCCCTATCATCCCGGACATATTGAAGCGTATGGCTATAACAATGGCTCACTTACCGCGATACATCGCATTGAAACCACGGGTCAGCCAGCGGCACTGCTGCTGACGCCGGACCGGTATGTATTGCGGGCGGACGGTCAGGATACGGTCCCCATTGCGGTATCTGTAGTGGATTCGGCAGGCCGCATAGTCCCGACTGCCAACAATAAAGTTCGCTTCAGCGTGACCGGTGCGGGCACCAATGCGGGAGTCGGCAATGGTGATCCGGCGTGCCTGGAACCCAACCAGGCGAACTATCGAAGCGCGTTCAACGGACTGTGCATGGTGCTGGCCCGCGCGGATTACACCGGCGGAATTATCCGGGTGCGCGCAACGGCTGATGGCCTGAAGGCCGCAGCGGTGCAGCTATTGGCTAAAGCGTAATAACTCAAGGTTTCGCAGCAACAATCGGACGCAAAAATACATTCCGGGCATCGCTGCAGATCAACGCCGCACGCGGCAGGGTAGGAATTCCAGCCAGAGTCTTTCACAAAACCAGTCGGCGTCATTGCCCCTGCGGCAATACCACGTAACCACGGCCATCAAGATCGATTACGTTTGTCATGTTATTAAGTATTAAATAGTTAATTTAGCGTAAAAAACGGTCGCCGCCGGGCGCTTTGGTGAAATGGCCATTTGACATTTCAAATGATCTTTTTAAAATGACATTTAGATAATTTGGTGAATTGGAGCGTATTGTGAGTAAAAGTGCTGAAAAACCGCAGGATGATTCAACGAAAAACCGCCTGCTGCTGGCGGCGGGTGAGGTGTTTGCCCTGCATGGCTTTCACCGCGCGACAATTCAAACGATTTGCGAAAAGGCCGGCGCCAATATTGCCGCCGTAAACTATTATTTTGCCAGCAAGGAAAATCTGTATCTGGAAACATTAAAATTTGGTCGTCGGCTAAGCCGCCATTTAATGCCGGAAGATGTGGATCATCTGGCCTCAGGCGATCCGCTGGTGGCGTTGCGGTCCTTTGTCCGCAGCTCTCTGGAATCATTGCTCGATGAAAGCCGCCCGGAGTGGTATTTCCGCATGTTGTCGCTGGAACAGTTTGAACCATCGCCGGCCCTGGAGCGCTATATTCATGATGTTATTGAACCGTGGCGCAGCAGACTTATCGCGGTGATCGAACTGCTGGGCGACCGGAAACTTTCGCCCGGTGAATTGAATCTTGTGGTCTCCAGCATCGCCGGTCAATGTCAATATTATCTGCGGTGCCGGGCAGTGGTGCTGAAAATGCGCGGAACAGGCTGCTACTGTGCAGCGGACATTGATGAAATCGCCGATCATATCACCACCTTTTCCCTCGGCGGCATTCGCGCTATTATGCAACGCCCGATGACGGGCGTGGATAAACAAAATGTGGAAATGTAAGAGGCGTAATTAGAAAGCTGTCAGTTACTTACCCCCCTACACAATGCGGCCTTCAACGCCGCGGGCAAGGAGCGAATACTATGACGGAACCAACGGACACATCTTCACCGACAATGCGCCTCACAGCGGCACCTTCTGAACCGGCCCGCACGGGCACCGATAAGCCGCCTGTGGCCACTGCCGCGGAAAATGGCCGGAAGCGGAAAAAAATATTTCTCATAGGTGGTGTTGTACTGCTGATTGTGGCACTGGCTTTCGGCATTCCCTGGTACATACATTCGGAGAAATATGTCTCCACCGATGATGCCTATGTTCGCGCACATGTTATTTACATAAGCCCCCAGGTTTCCGCGCAAGTCTTAGCCGTGCCGGTTCTTGATAATCAATATGTAAAAAAGGGAACCATTCTGGTGCAATTGGATCCGCGCGATTATCAGGCGGCGTTGGACAAATACAAGGCCATGCTGGAACAAGCGCTGGCCGCCGGGCAAGGCAGCCGCTATGCGCTTGAGCTTACAAAGAAAACCTCGCCGGCGGCATTAAGTCAGGCTCGGGCCCAAGTGGCCATTGCGCGGGCCTCCATTGCCACGGCCAAAGCCGGCGAAGCGCAGGCCGCAGCCGCGTTTGATCAGGCCCAGGCTCAAGTGGCCGCCGCCATTGCGGCCATTGCCCGCGCCAAAGCGGACGTAGTGGCGGATGCGGCTACGGCGGTGAAAGCCGCCGCCGATTATCGTCGTTACGATTCATTGTTGAAAACCGGAGATGTCACGCCGCAACAGGTGGATTCCTATCGAGCCGCCGCTGAAAGTGCCAAGGCAATTTTGGCCGCGGCGGGCAAAATTGTCCTTTCCCGCCGCGCCGAACTTATCGAAGCAAAGGCGGGTGTTGAAGCAGCGCGCGAAAATCGGGTGGCCGCCGGGGCACAACTCATGCAGGCCAAAGCCAATTTGCTTAAGGCTCTGGCCAAACAGGCGGCCGTGAATGTCGTACCGCAGCAGATCGGGCAAACGCAAAGCAACGTCAGCGGCAGCGCGGGCCGAATTGATGAGGCCCGTGCGGAACTGGAACAGGCGCAATTGAATCTGTCCTATTGCACCATCCGCGCACCGGTTTCCGGATACGTTACCAAAAAATCTGTGGAGCCGGGAAATTACGTCACCGTCGGCTCAACGCTTTTAAGCATCGTGCGGCCGAACATGTGGGTCGTGGCGAATTTCAAGGAAACGGCTTTGACACATATGAAGCCCAATGATCCGACAACCATTTCCATTGACGCCTACCCGCAATATACCTTTAAGGGATATGTGCAAAGCATTCAGGCCGGATCCGGGGCGGAATTCAGCCTGTTGCCGCCGGAGAATGCCACCGGAAATTTTGTCAAAGTCGTGCAGCGTGTGCCGGTAAAAATCCTCTTTAAGGACCTGCCTAAGAACATGCCCTATCTGGCCGCGGGTATGTCGGCAGTACCGGAGGTCAAGGTGCGATGACCGCAATCGGTGCCGACGAACTTGCGACTCCGCCACGAACGTTCAATCCATGGATTGTTGCGCCGGTGGTGGCCATGGCGGCGTTTATGGAAGTGTTGGACACGACGATCGTGAATGTGTCGCTTCCACACATCGCGGGGAATATGTCCAGCACCATTGATCAAAGCACCTGGGTGCTTACCAGTTATCTGGTATCGAATGCCATTGTGCTGCCACTGAACGGATTCATGTCCGCGCTGTTTGGGCGAAAGCGTTATTTCCTCATGTGCATGAGCATTTTCACAATCAGCTCACTGATGTGCGGCATGGCACCCACGTTCGGTACGCTGCTGATATTCCGTGTGCTACAGGGCCTGGGTGGCGGGGGCTTGCAACCCGGCGCGCAGGCCATTTTGCGCGATATATTCCCCTTGAAAAAAATCGGCACCGCCATGGCCGTCTACGGCATCGTTGTGGTTGTGGCGCCGGTGCTGGGGCCGGTTTTAGGCGGATGGATAACCGACAGCTTTTCGTGGCGCTGGTGTTTTCTAATTAACGTCCCCATTGGCATTGTTTCAGTATTTCTGCTTTCAATTTTATTGCAGGAGCCTACAGATCAGCGGCGTATTAAACTGCGCGATACCGGATTTGATTATGTGGGCTTAGGGCTTCTGGTGGTTGGCCTTGCGGCCTTGCAGATCATGCTGGATCGGGGTGAAGATGCCGACTGGTTCGGCTCGCCATTGATCCGCGTGCTGGCGGCCATTGCGGTGCTCGGATTGGTTAGCGCGTTTATCTGGGAATGGTATCAGGAACATCCCATCGTCAATCTGCGAATGTTGGAGGAGCGCAATTTTGGCCTGGCCACAATTGGCATGTTCCTCTTCGGTGGAATCCTGTATTCCAGCACCACCCTGCTGCCGCTGATGGTGCAAACCCTGATGGGCTATGATGCCAAACTTGCGGGTTTAGTTCTCGCACCAGGCGGAGCGGTGGTCTTCGTGCTTATGCCGCTGGTCGGATTTCTGGTACCCCGCGTGCAGACGCGCTGGCTGATTTGCATTGGCGTTACCGGAAATGTTATCGCTCTAATGCTTATGGCGGGCCTGAATTTGCAGGCCAGTTTTATGTCTTTGGCGATGTGCCGCGCGGTGCAGGGTATTGGGCTGGCATTTCTATTTGTGCCATTTAACACGGCAGCCTTCGGCTTTATTCCCAAGCGGAATCTAAGTGACGCTTCGGGCATTATCAACCTGGCGCGGAATGTCGGCGGAAGCATAGGAATTTCTTGTGCCGTTGCCTTTGTCAAGAGCAGTTCGCAGGTACATCAAACCTATCTAGTCGCAAATGTGAATCCACTGAATCAGGCTTACCTGACGGGAATTGCCGGTTTGAAGGCCGCGGTTATCCACGCCGGGGGCTCCGTTTCATCGGCACTGCATGTAGCCCAAGGGATTATGTATAATTCAATACGCCAACATGCTGGCATGATGGCGTATGTCACCGCCTTCCAATTTCTGGCCGCGTTGTTTCTGTTGGTAATACCGGTGGCGCTACTATTGCGCACTCCGCGGTTTAATGATGAACCGCTGCCTATGGATTAAATCATGCTTGATAAATCAGGAGTTGCTCCCATGTGGTTAAGAAAGAAAAGCCTTGTAGTGTTGATCCTCACGGCATCTCTGGTCGGCTGCGTCAATCAAAAAGAGGAAGTAATGCACTATCGCCGGGTGCTGCACAGCAAGCCGGCCACCAGTTCTGCGCAACTGATTGTTCCACCACAACTCACGCTGGCGGCGGCATTGAAACTGGCCAATGACAACAATGAGCAATTGGCCATCGCCGGGGAAAATTATCTTCAGGCCATGATTGCCAAAGACAAAGCGTTTTCCACCTTTATGCCCACCGTGGGTGTCAGTGCCCAGGACTTTCAGATGCGCGGATTTAATACTAGCGCTCTGCCTCCCGGCGTCAATCAGTTTTTCCAAACCCATTATTTCAATGCTCCTCTGGAAACCCAGTTGAATGTAAATGTGCTCAAAGACGCCACCGCCATTTCCGCCGCCGGTGCGTATGTCAATCAGCGCAAGGCCCTGCTGCTGGACTTACAATCCAATTTGCTGCTGGAAGTAGCCCAGAGCTATTACCAGGTACTTAGTGATCAGCGATCCGTGGCCGTGCTGCGGCAAACCCTCCGGGTGCAGCAGGCCAACGTCAAGAGCCAAACCAATAAGCTGAAGGCGGGTGTGGCCCTGCGGCTTTCGGTATTGCAATCCCAGGCGGATGAAGCCAGTACCCGTGTGCAGCTTACGGAAGCGGAAAATAATGTCGATAAGGGCCGGGCCACGTTGGCATTTCTCATCGGCGTGCCGACGCTGAATGGTACGCATTTAATCAATCAATTTAATCCGCCGCACCGGATACCGGATTTGGGGCGTCTGGATCAGATTGCGCTGGTCAAACGGCAGGATCTGCTGGCCGCGGATGATGCTGTGACCACTTCGGAAAGAAATGTGTCAGCGGCCATTGATGAATATTTTCCATCCGTTTCGGTCGATTTTAATACCTTTCTGTATAAAGAGCAGTTCCCCAGTGACAGTTGGTGGAGCGGCTTATTTAGCGCCAATTTTCCAATTTTTGAAGGGGGCATGATTTACCAGAATATCCGCACAGCGTACTCGCAGATGCGCCAGGCGATGCTGCAACGCCAACTTCTGGTCCGACAGATCATGGAACAGGTGCGCATTGCCCGCACCGACTGGCTTACGAGCGTTCGGCTCGTGGCCAATTTGAAAACTGAAATGCGCTCCGCGCAGGCTGCATATCATCAGGCCCAGCACTCTTACAGTGCCGGTGTAGCTACCAACCTTGATGTCATCACGGCCCAGGATTTAGCACTTTCCGCCCAGTTGGCATATCAGCAGGCCCGGTATGATGAACGTGTCAGAATACTGAATCTGCTGCGACAGACAGGCCGTTTCACTTACCCCATGATCGCCCAACTCGCGCAGACGGAAAATCTTCACCTCGCCCCCAAAGCCGTTAAAAAGAAGGTGGATTAGGGTCCAACCGACTACCGCCCGCGTAACGGTCACAGACTCAACTTGGAATTATTTGGGCATCAGAACGCTGCCGATGGCAGCGCTGAGTTTTTGCCGTTTTTCGTTCATGGCAGGGGAATTAGTACCACGTTTTGGAAGCACAGAACCTATCGCGTGCCATCGCCCAATCCGGAGAACTTCCCCAAAACGGTACAAACCGTCCATTTTTGACCAAAATGTCCTGAATACATGGTCAAATGATTATAAAGCCATAAACATTCATAAAAATGTGACATTTTATCCACAATTAGATCAAGAAATATCTACATGTTGCCGATATGAACCTGTACGCTGATTTGCGGACAGTTGGTTCGCGTTGCGCCCAAAAGGTGCCGGCGCCACCGAAAACTTAAATAGACCGAGACGGATTGTGTGTCGGATCACCGATTCGGGAGATATGAGTCGCGAAAAAAAACGCGGCTTATAAGGTGGTCTGCTTTTTTGTTTTACACGGTTTGAATCCGGGAGAAACATAAATGGCCGGCGTTATAAACCCCTCCAGGCGATCTGACCATCTGTCAGTCCGAACACGACGTGCACCGTTGCGCAAATCGGGTTCGCTTACGATTCCTCATGACATTGTTCTGCCTTTATCCAATGCGTTCACAGATAACGTGACCGGGAATCCGCCCGATCCCCTGAATAAAGCCTTTACTGCTCTAACACGGAGTTTGACCGGTGGCGAAACCATTGTGGAAATTGGCTGTGGCCGCGGAGTACAATCCATTGAATTGGCCAAACTCGTCGGGCCGCGCGGGCGGCTTGTGAGTATTGATAGTTCTCCGGATGCCATTAATGCCGCGCGGCGTAATGCCGCTGAAGCAGGCGTCAAAAATATCGAATTTTATCTATGTCGTGTGGATAGTGTGCCATTGCCTCCGGGCTTGGCGGATTGGATCATCAGTGAAGGCGTATTTTGCCCAAGTTCCGGCAAAATGGCCGTATTCCGTGAAATGTTTCGTGTTCTGGCCCCCGGCGGAAGAATTCTCATCCACGACATTGCCATCCGCAAATTATTACCCCCGGAAATCGCCGACTCCATCGCCGCATTTACCTTCGGCCTTGCCGGTGCTATTGAGCTATCAAGCTATCGGAAACTCTTACTTTCAACGGGGTTTGACCGCTGCGATATCTCTGAATCTCTGAGCTCTTCACATGTGGAACGCTTTTGGGATTCCGCCGTTCCCAACCCCTCCCGCCGGGTGCAAGCCGTTGCCACTACCGCGTCCTTGCCCCATCTTACCGGTGAGCACTGGCTGCATGAATACGTCACAGGCATCCGGCTTCAAGCCAGAAAGCCAATGCTCACCGCCGCCTGTGCCTGATGGCACTATTGGGCAGTTGGCATCTACGATCCACTGAATGGTGCTGCGATGTCAGATGGAGCATGATGTCGCTTTTTGGCGGCGACAAACATGTAACGTCGCAATTCTTGCGCAATTCGTCAAACAGATACATTTTTATTTTTCCTTTTTCCTTCATCATCATCAGATATACTTACAGAGATTGTCGGATCGTTTAAACTGCCGAGTGTTGGAATGGTGTTGCGTGTATGCGGGTATTGGTAGTTGAAGATTTTAAGACCTTACGGGAATCCATCGCGCAGGCTCTCCGCGAGCAAACGTATGTGGTCGATGAAGCCGGCGACGGGCGGCTGGCATTGTGGCATCTGCAAAGCGGGCATATTGATGTGGTGATATTGGATCTGATGATGCCGGGCGTGGATGGTTTTCAGGTGCTTAAAGCGATGGAGCGCATGAAAGCCCGGCCAGCGGTATTGATACTCACCGCGCGCGATACCGTTGATGATCGGGTAAAAGGCCTGGATGCCGGAGCCGATGATTATCTCACCAAGCCCTTTGCGCTGGAGGAAATGCTGGCACGGGTAAGAGCTTTGACGCGCCGCCGATACAAGGTGACAACATCCCGCATCGACATTGGAACACTTCAAATCGATCTGAACGCCCGACGGGTATTTCGTGCGGGAGTGGAAATCGAATTAAGCGCCCGGGAGTATGCCATACTGGAATATCTGGCCATGCGGCAGGGTGAAGTTGTGTCGCGCGGTGAAATCTGGGAGCATGTGCATTGTAATGATGCGCTTCCGGAAAGTAACGTCGTGGATGTATTTGTGAGTCTGCTGCGAAAAAAAATTGACGCAGATT
>JAJYGE010000109.1 GCA_021785155.1 Planctomycetota bacterium | reverse complement strand
CATCAGCGGTTCACTTTCGTTCGCCTTTGCGGACCTTATCTGACGCGATATTGCCGCGCCTTTTCGTTCGACGTTCACCACGGCGGCTCTTAACCGTCGCAGCTCGAACTGATTTGCAGTCTGGTTCTGCCACCCGACTGCGAAAGACCTACCCTCATCTTGAACACAGCTTCTCCTTTCACACGGCGTGACAGTTTTTCCGGGCGGGGTCAAAACTGTTGTTGAATAGGTGGGATCGCGCTGGTGATTCCCGGAACCGTCGCTTGCGGTGGTCGCGTTTTTCGCAACGCGGCGGCACATTAAATGTGCCGGCTAACATGGGCGTGGCAAGTTTTCCGGGCGAACAGTGAAATCGACGGCGTAAATGCCGGCGCTTAGAGAAGGATTCGTCCTGGAAACGCGTACCCCGGACCCCTGCCCGGATTTACTGCCACGCCCTAACTCACGCGGGGCATTGAGGCAGATATCACTGGGCATGTTCCGGTGGTATTGGTACGGCGATAGCTTTGGGCTGACCGGTCACACACGATCGGTGCTCCAAGATCCTCGCATAGAAAGTCAATATAGCGGCGGATGGAACGTGGATGAACCTCCATTTCAGCGGCTATAGATTTAGCGGTGCAGTTACGGCCATGGGGAGCTGACGGATGATTTTGCCGTATTTCAAGGACTTGGAACGGTACTTGCTATACACTTTTCCAGCTATAGCCAATCATGGATACGCCACCCGAGCCGCGACGAAACTGGTTCTTATTGCAGCGCTAGCGCCTGCCTTGGCTACTTGCAAATAAACCGTACTGCTTATACAAACTGCCATGGTCAAGCATGGCCATGGGCTTTGCGCGCAGGCTGTATTTGGCACTCGTGGCCTGTCACAGCATAATTGTGGGGTTGGCGAGGAACCTTGGCGATCGTGGGCGTGCCCTTTAAGAGGCAGCCATCCCAAAGTTTTGATGTGACTGGGCACGAGTTGGAAGTTTTTGGAGTGTTTCCTGATGTATTGGTCCCGAACCTTAATTCCCACGAGCCGTGAAGCCCCGACGGACGCGGATATTCTCTCCCATAAACTCATGATCCGTGCGGGCCTGATTCGCCGCATCAGTGCCGGTGTTTATGACTGGTTGCCGCTGGGCTGGCGATCCATGCAGAAGATCAATGCCATTATCCGTGAAGAAATGAACGCCATTAACGCGGAAGAGATTCACATGCCCGCCCTGCTGCCCGCGGAGTTATGGAAGCAGACGGGGCGCTACGTTGATTACGGTGCCCTGCTTTTCAAGCTCAAAGACCGCAAGGGTACGGAAATGATCCTCGGCCCGACGCATGAGGAATGCGTGACGGAACTGGTTAAAGCGTATATCAGCAGCCATAAACAACTGCCCATCACGCTGTATCAGATTCAGACGAAATTCCGTGATGAAGCCCGCCCCCGCAACGGCATGTTGCGCGTGCGCGAATTTTTTATGAAAGACGCCTACAGTTTTCACAGTTCCCTGGAAAGCCTGAATCAAACGTATCAGGAGATGTACAATGCCTATGTCCGTATTTTTCAGCGCTGTGGTATTCCCGCCATTCCGGTGGAAGCGGAAAGCGGCCCCATTGGGGGCGATGCCAGCCATGAATTTATCTGTCCATGTGAAGCGGGCGAAGATGTTATTGTGCGGGCCGCCGATAATTCATGGGCCGCCAATCTGGAACGTGCTGGCCGTCCCGGCTCGCCCCGACCGGCATTTCCCGACACATCCCAGGAATCGGCCGCGGAATTGGAAAAAGTTCACACACCTGATGCCGCCGCGATTGATGCGGTCTGTAAACTTCTGAACATTCAGCCCACTGCGATGATTAAGACCATGGTTTTTCGCGTTGGTGATGCGAAATCCGGAAAATGGATTGTCGCCTGTGTGCGCGGCGATCATGAAATCAATGAAGCCAAAATCCGGCGCATCGCCGGACCGGCGGAACTTGCCGATGAAACCGCCGCCCGGGCGGCGGGCTTTGCCATCGGTTATGTCGGCCCGCACATCGTCAACACCATCAGCGCGGATCTGATTATTGACCCCGATGCCCTGGTGATCTCCAACGCCACCTCCGGTGCCAATGAATCCCATTGGCATGTCACCAATTTTAACTGGAAGCGACATCTGTCGCCGGAGGTGCGGGCCAAAGCCATGGTCGCGGATATCCGCAATGTCACATCCGCGGATAAAGCCCCCAATGGCAGCGATCTGATTTTCAGCCAAGGCATAGAACTCGGTCACGTTTTTAAACTTGGCACCAAATACAGCGATGCCCTTGGCGCAACGTATTGCGATGATAAGCAGCAGAGCCACAGCCTGATTATGGGGTGCTATGGCATCGGGCCGGGGCGAATTTTAGTCGGCGCGCTGGAAACACTTTCCGATGCCGATGGCATCCGCTGGCCCATGGCCATTGCGCCGTTCCATGTCATTATTACACCCATTAAATATGAGGGACAGGCGAAAGAAGTTGCCGACCGCCTGCATAAGGAATTATCCGCCCGCGGTGTTGATGTCCTGGTAGATGACCGCGACCAGCGCCCCGGCGTAAAATTCAAAGATGCTGAT
>JAJYGE010000314.1 GCA_021785155.1 Planctomycetota bacterium | reverse complement strand
TTCCACGAAGGCCAACTCACCGGTTCCGGTGTTAATAATGGCCGAGCGCGGTGCCAGAATGGCGTGTTGGACGGGTTGCGTGCGAATATCCGCCAGTGCATACATTCCGGGCCGCAGATCGTGCGACGCATTATCCAGAACTATACGAACGGCGACGGTATGATTTGCGGGGCTTTCAAATGGATCAATGAAAATGATTTTGCCGGTGAATGTGCGGCCAGGGAAGGCGGCGATCCGCGCGGTAACGCTCTGCCCCATATGCACCCAAGGGATCTGGTTTTCATAGATATACGTATCAAGCCAAAGCGACTTGAGATTTTCAATCCGCATGGCGGTTATACCCGCGTCAATACGGGATTTCTGTTGCACTTTAACGTCAACTAAATAGCCAGTCGCCGGACTGTAGAAGCACACAAATGTAATCGGACGCAGAGAATGCTCAATTTTTTTCACCTGCGATTTGCTGACGCCAAGGTAATCCAATCGCATTTCGACCGACGTGCGTAACTCCCGGGTGTCACGAACGACGCCGGAATTGCCGATTTTACGGGCTGCCAGAAGTGATTGCTGTGCCGCAATTAATTCATTTTCGGCCGCGACAATGCTGGGGCTGTAAAGCGTGAAGAGCTTCTGGCCTTTGCGAATCACCGCGCCATTGGTGGTGGCATAGAGCTTGCCGATCCAGCCGCCGGCGCGGATCGTAACACTGTAACGTTGGGGTGCGGGCACCCGCAGGTACCCTACAGTCCGTACCAGGCGCGATAGCGGCCCGATCGTTACTTCCTGAGTCTGAATCCCCATATCCTGAACCATGGCGGGATCCACGCGGACTTCTCCCGGTATCGAAGCCCCGGAGGCTGGCGCGTAAACAGGAATTAGTGCCATTCCCATGGAGCTGATCCCCGGCTTAGGTGATATGGAGGCCGGGCCTACCATCGGATCCCACCAGTAAAGAACCTTGCGCTTTGGTTTGGCTGCGGCGGCTTGGATATTGGCGGTGCCCTGGGGCGATAACCGGTTGGATTGCCGGGCAGTGGATGTGCTGTGGCTTACGCCGTTGAGCCACAACCCCATCGCTAAACCTACGACCAGAGCCACAAATACCGTGAGACTAAAAATCAGGTTTCGACGCATCATTTACGCAATCCTTAAATTAGCCCGCAGCACAGTCCAATTCCGGATGCGGCGGTATAATGCGGCGCGTTTTATGCACAGCCTGTGCGATAGCAGCCGTATGATCTTGCTCGGCAGCATTCAAACGGTGCATGCCTTCAGCATCCCGGGGCTTGCCGTTGACAGGTGCTGATCCCAACGACCGTTTGGAAAACACAACACGCGTGTCGCTGAATGAAACGACAGTACCATGGAAAAAGTTCCAATGGTGAAAAGAAAAATGCCGATATTTTGTGATTTATTCGCCAGCACCCGGATTATCGCTTGAATTGCGAAGAAGTCCCGGTCCGAAGCAAGCTATCGCGCAGCATTTCCCGGCCACGGAAAAGGCGCGAGCGCACGGTACCCACCGGCACCTCCAGGAGGGCAGCAGTTTCTTCATAACTTAAATCGGAAACGTCCACCAGCAGCACGGTCCATCGGTATTCATCGCGCAAAGAACGCAAGGCGTCAATGACACATTGATCGGAGAAGTTGTTCATCATCGCGTCGGCATCGCCAGCGGAGTGTATATCGGCCGGGGGATGGGATGGCGTTTCCATCGCGGCTGGCTCGTGAACCAGCGACTCCAGGCTGATATCGCCACCGTGCCTTTTTCCGCTCCGTAGGCTGTCCCGCCAGGAGTTCCGCAGAATAGTCAGCAGCCACGCGCGCACGCCATGCTCGCGCAAGTCAAAGTTTACCAATGATCTCCAGGCTTTGAGCAGCGTTTCCTGAGCCAAATCTTCGGCATCACTGGTTTTGTGGGTCAGAAATAATGCGCAGCGCAAGACGTGCGCCCGCTCCGGCCAGATTATTTCGTAAAACCGCTGATTCTCAGTATCGTCCGTACTATTCAACTCCATGAGGACCGCGACTGCCACAGAGTCAATAGTACTCGGACGGCATCGACCTGTCAGGCCTGTGAACTATTTACTGCCAGTTCGATTCAAATATACCGTCAGCACCGAGGGCTTCTGCGTTCCCATTGCGCAAAACCAATGTTTGCCCACACGACGCATAACCATATTGACATTTCCCGACCGCGATAGGATTTCGGTGCGCCCCGCGATTGTGACCGCACGGCCATCTGGCATACCAGCATTTTTCACATTGCACATCACCAGCACGACCGGTTGGGATAAGTGTGTTTTGATGAGCATACAGGTGACCTTTCGGTGATCAACCGATTGCCGGCAACAGGCCGCCGTTTCACCGGGCATAAGGCGGCAATTCATTGGCATACTCATGGCACCACGAGCGGCAAAGGGTTGATCCGTTGCGGCCAGATGCGAGTATACCCCGGCTAAATCAGCGGCAGACAGCCGCGGCGTTGTCGAAGTTACCAAGGCTACCATTATCGCTAATGCCGCCGCCACACCGGCCAGTGGGGTTGCCCACCACATCCACATCCGTGACCGACGGTGGTCAATTT
>JAJYGE010000262.1 GCA_021785155.1 Planctomycetota bacterium | reverse complement strand
GGTATGAGCATAGCACTTTTGATCAACCAGAGCGTCTCCACGGTCATCGCGGCTTTATTTCTGCCCACTGTTGGTAAATATGGCTACGCCACTGTATTCTTTATTTTTGCGGGATGTACGGTGGTGTATTTTCTGACCGCCGCATTCCTGTTGCCGGAAACGAAGAACAAAACCCTTGAAGAAATTGAGGAAATATTCCGTAGCGGCGATGCCTTACCGACGGAAGGGCACGCGTGAGCCGGCAATTAGAGACTGTTCCTTTAGGATGTATTTATGCGCGCATCACATTTTTTTGCAATTGGCATGTTGTCTGCATTGGCTATTACCCCGACGGTAACCCGCGCGGCAGACCATAGCCGTACCTTTTCCGTTACCAAACTGGGCCTTATACCGCTGCCCCGGCATATCACCGCTTATACCGCACGGTGGCATATTCCAGTTGCGGTCCGCATCAGCGCCACTAATCCCGCGCAACGCAATATCGCCCGCTTTCTGCAACGCTTTCTGAAGCACCGCAGTATTGCGGCAAGTATTGTTTCCAGCGGTCCGGCCCAGATCACGCTTTCCACCTCGGCTGCCGATTCACAGCTTGGCCGAGAGGGCTACCGGCTTGAGGTTACCGGTCACGGGGCGGCACTTACCGCCAACGCCGGCCACGGCCTCTTTTACGCCCTGCAAACTTTTGAACAGTTATTTAATCCCGCCCAACCCACCGATAACGCCATTCATGAGGTCTCCATCACCGATCGCCCGCGCTATCGCTGGCGTGGAATGTTGCTGGATTGTTCCCGTCATTTTTTTCCTGTCCCGGTGGTGGAGAAATTCATCCGCGTGGCGGCCCATTATAAGCTCAATGTCTTTCACTGGCATTTAACCGATGACCAGGGCTGGCGAATTCAAATTCCGCAATATCCCCTGCTGACCACAATCGGAGCCTGGCGGGCGGGTACAGAAATGCACATAAACCCCAACGATATTGATCACACACGCTACGGTGGCTTTTATACCGATGCCCAAATTCGACAAATCGTCGCTTATGCCAAAAGCCGCTATGTCGCCGTTGTCCCTGAGATTGATATTCCCGGCCACTGCACGGCGGCGCTGGCGGCGTATCCATGGTTGGCAGCGGCCAAAGGACCTTTTCAAGTGCGCGAAACATGGGGAGTCAGCAATGTGCCATTAAGTCCCAGCGCCCGAACTTTTCGTTTTTTAGATACTGTCTTCGGTGATTTAGTGGATCTGTTCCCAGGTCGATATATTCATCTCGGTGGGGATGAAGTTTCCGCGCAAGCCATGCAGGTATGGGAACACGATCCTGCGGCGGAGAAGATCATGCGACAAAGACATTGGTCGGCGGCGCAACTCCATGATTATTTCCCCGCCAGAATGGCGCGTTTTCTGGCTGCCAAAGGGCGGCGCGCCGTGGTTTGGAATGATGTGCCTGCCGAGGGCTTGCCCAAAGGCACGGTTATTGAATGCTGGAACAGTTCTCGCATCGTAAATCAGGACGCCCGCCTTGGTCACGACGTAATTGTCGCCAACGAATCCAGACTTTATTTCAACTTCTGCGAAGGGGATCCCAAATACGAACCACACCCGGTGGGAGGTATTGATACACTTCGGGAGACTTACAATTTTAATCCATCCTCTTTGCTGCCAGCTTCCCTGCGCCGCCGGTTGCTGGGAGCGGAAGGGTGTCTGTGGGGCGAAGCGGTTCCCACGGCCCATCATTTGTTCTACCAATTGTTGCCACGCGAAATGGCCTTGGCGGAAATCAGTTGGACGCCGTTAAAAGATCAGCACTATTCCGATTTTGTTAAACGCACCGCACGGCAATATCTCTGGTTGCGGGCCAATGGTTACAACTTTCGTATTCCTCTGCCGTCGTTTCATTTCATCAGCGCTGGCGCAACGTCAAGCGCGACCCGCGATCCCGGCCATAACGCTCTGGAAATTCACACCTCAGCACCAGTCGGCTCTGTGCGTATAACCGAGCCGGTGCCCGGCACACACATTTACTACACGCTCAATGGCGCAATTCCCAATGCCCAATCCATCCGATACGCCGGGCCTATTCAGGTGCAGTGCGTGTCCGGCAAGCCGTTGGTCCTTCGCAGTGTGGCGATAGATTCTTTCGGACAATCCAGTGCTCCCGCGAAATTAATTATTCAGTTAAAGCGCCACCCCTGATACGTTCGACCGGGCTGGCGTGAAAAAGGAGTAGAAATGATGACCATAGACCACACATGTCAAATGGAAACCTCAAAATATTGGCGGGGCGTGGATTGTTTATCCATGGCGTTGCATGGGCGCAAGCCGGTGAATCGCATTAAGTTCCAATGCGAAAAATGTTTTCAACTCGTATGCGTTGCATATAAGCGGAATAGGTTGGAGAAATTACTTAAGCCGTGCACGCAAATACTTGTGGCCTTCGGGGTATTGATGGCTATGACTCTGACCGGGGGAATCACGCGGGCGGCGGAGATCAATGGCACTTTTCCCGTCTATAAACTTGGCCTGATCCCGCTGCCCCGGCACATTGCCGCCTACACTGCTAAATGGCACATTCCGGCTTCGGTTCGCATCGTCGCTACCAA
>JAJYGE010000200.1 GCA_021785155.1 Planctomycetota bacterium | reverse complement strand
ACGGGCCATAATTTTCGTGGCCTTGCGATAACTTTTCGGTACATAGTCCATGGTTTTAAAAGCGGGTACCTGCCCGGCAATCCGGCTGGGAAATGCGACCGGATCAAACGCCGACAGCGGAGCAATGGCCGATCGCATTTCAGTCAGGCCCTTCCACAAATCCCCGCCGGTTAAACCATGCGGGCAAACCGCTCCAATTCCAGTAATGACAACGCGCCGCATGAAGTCTCCGCATCAAGTTAAAATCTGCCGCATCAGATATCCTATTGGCTTCTGAACCGTCAGAATAGGAATTCTATGGCGTAATGGCCGCAATTCCAACCCCTCCGAGCCTGTCCGTGTAATGGCCGCGATTGCACCCCGGCGATTCCGTGGAGTGTCTTCGGGGGGCCGTAAAGCCTCCGCTGGCAGGCTTTACCGCTGTACGTTATGCTTTTGCCGATGATTCAATGTCCTGAACATAACAATGCTATAGACAACGGCATGGGCCGCAAAAGGGGCCAATTTCGCGCAACCGTTCTTGCCAATACGAATATATGCCGCGAACATTTTCTTTTGAAATTACGCGTGCCCGATTTTCCAGCCAGTGAGCCGGGGCAATTTGTTCAGGTGTTGTGCCCGCCCTTGGACGGTTCTGCAGAAAAGCCGGCAGGGGAGAGCGAATCACAATATCATGAAGTAGTTTGGGAACTTGGAACTCTACCGCCGCAACTTCATGATCCAGATTTTCTTGGATCAGAACCGTATCTCCGTCGGCCATTTTCCATAGCGGGGCGGCGGGATGATCCAGCAAATACCTGCAGCGACATAGATTTAATTTATCGGGTTATCGGCAAGGCCACCGGGCGCATGGCGACGTTGGCTATGGGCGATTCGATCTCCATCCTTGGGCCGTTGGGCAATGCCTTTCCGATGCCGAAAGCGATGCGTTCGGCGCTGCTGGCGGGTGGGGGGGTAGGGATACCACCGATGATTTACCTGGCGGAAAAATTCCAACGTGCGGGGATTAGGGCGATCGCTTTTATTGGTGCGCAAAAAGCGGATCTTATTCCATTGCATATTACCGGAGCCGTTGGAACGCAGCCCACGTCCAACGTGCGGGAATTCGCGGCGTTTAATACCCAAACAGTTGTAGCAACTGACGATGGATCACTGGGCAACAAGGGTTTTGTGACGCAGAGTCTGGAAAGATTCTGCGAAACATCTCCGGATGTCGGAGCTGTGGTATTCTGCTGTGGACCAACGCCGATGATGCGGGCCACTGCGCTGGTTGCCGCCAAGCTCAAACTGCCATGTTACGCATCTTTGGAGCAGCCGATGGCCTGCGGTATGGGTACATGTCAAAGCTGCGTCATTAAATACCGGCCCGATGGTGTCGAAGATTGGGTATATAAACTTACATGCAAAGACGGCCCGGTATTTAACACAACGGATATAATGTGGTGACGCTCGGGCATTGGTGGTGGAAGAGTCCGGCCAGCAAACCGGGGTATTTTCGTCGCGCACGGCCCGCAAAACATGGAGTATGGGTGATTGAATAACATTGTACATCTGGTTGATCCCACCAGTGGAATGGACGTATTGGATACGATTGCCCTGGCGGTAAACTGCGTGCCGGGCAAGCACCATGTTTTGATTTTTGGGCATAATGGCTGGCTCGGTGCGGCCATTGAGGCGGGAATTCCGAAAAAATCCATTACCTGGAGCCGAACCTTGGCGCGGTGGGATCCCACCATGGGCCGCGCGTTAACACAATGGGTAAAAAAAAATAATCCCACGCATATTCATGCGTGGGGATATTGGAGTATCGCCGCCGCCAGCCGCCTGCGTGGCTTTTCCGGCGGACGGATCGCGTTTATTCAATCGCCTCCGACAGCAACGCAATTCCGACAATTGCAACGGAATATGACACGAGTGGTCTGGCTGCTTATTACGCCCTGGCGATGCGTTCAGACGGCACTGCTCGCCGGCGGGATGCCTCATAATAACGTTGTGCGCATCAGTCCGGCGGGTTGGCTGGCACCGGTGGCGAAGGCGTTGCCGCAAAACTTACGGCGATCTCTGGGAATGCAGGGTCGGGAGGGGCCAGTGGTGTTTCTCGGGGGTTGGTCGGAGGAATCGATCCGGCATGATATGGGAATTTGGGCGGTGGGCATCGTGGCGGAATCGAATGCAGATCTCTGGGCGTTGATCCGAAATGATGACGTGCCGCGGAAAGAGGCGGTTAATCCGTATGCCGGCTACCAGTCCTTTGCGCGAACGCTCAAAGACCCGCAACTGGTGACCATTGCTCCAGCTCGGTATACTTGGGGGCAATTGGCGGGCATTGCGGATTTTTTTCTCTTTGCACCGAAGCGGGCGGCAGGGGTAAGCAGTCTATTGGCTGCCATGGCGCTGGGAAAGCCGATTATCAGCGTCAAGACGGATCAGGTTTGTGAATTATTGGAAAATGGAACCAGCGCTCTTTTAGCTCCGCCGGATGACCCGCGCGAATTGGCCGCAAGACTCAATGCGCTAATTGAAAACAAAACATTGGCCGCCAAAATCGGCTTGGGTGCCAAGGCCGCATACGATGACCTGGCCCGCCCGGAATTATTCA
>JAJYGE010000247.1 GCA_021785155.1 Planctomycetota bacterium | reverse complement strand
CGGCTCTTCCTCAATGGATTTCAGCAATTCTCGCCGACGATCCTCGGACAATTCATCATCGACCAGCATGTCCATAGCCATATCCGGATCATGGACACCCGCCACGCGACCAACGGGACTATTCAATTCTTCAAAATGTGAAAAGAGAGCCATAATTTTTTACTCCGTATGTTGACGGGTTTCACAGGGTTCAACAACTAACTATTGAATGTTCCGGCGATCAGCAGTTGACGCAATTTCTGCCGTGCCCGAAACAACCGCATTTCCACCACCGCCGGTGTCACACCCATGCGTGCCGCAATTTCCTTATAACTGCAATCATCCACATGTTTCATCATCAGCATTTCCGTATCGCGTGATGGCAGTTTTGCCATCGCCTGCCGCAATATGGCAGCACGCTCAGAACTTAAAAGCACTTCCAGCGGATCAGGCGGATGAGCCGCATCCGACCGCATCATCGCCACTTCCGATGCTTGGGCAATGCGTTTACGCGCTCGGCCCAAGCTTCGCCGATGCATCAAGGCGGCCCGCACCGTCAACCGATAAAGCCAAGGCTTGGCGTTGCTTTGCGATTGCAGCGTCGACCAGTTTTTTACCGCGGCCGCGGCCACATCCTGCATCACATCATCTGCCCCTTGCGTGGTCTTCAATCGAGCTACCGCTACCGCCCGCAGCCAGGAACCATACAGGCGCAGAGCCTCCGCGGGGGTCGCCGGGGCAATGGCAACCGCTTCACTCATGCCTCCAGAATTATTTGGGCGGGATTCCATTCGCCGCGAAACTCCTTCCGAAAATCCGATCTTCTACCTTATACGTTGCCGCCCGGTCAAAGGGTTTTCATTGATTCCGACGGCACGGATTTCCATATTCTTACCGTTACGATGATATATCGGACTAAAAGAGGCCTGGTGCCCTGTTCCACCAGTAATTATCGGTGGAACAGGGCACTGGAATCAATTGCAAAATCCAGTTTTGCGCATACACGAATTTTATTGACGCGACGCAGCATGTCATACCCGCTCTTATGATCACGCATGAATTGCGGCGTAGGACGATATTATTTCAAGCAAAGACAGTCATTCATGTTGGGTGGAAGTCTCAGCGACAACATGTGCCACCCCTTTGCATTTTTCTGCCGAATAATTTGGCCACGGCAATGATGGTGGATCAAAGTGGCGGCCAAAGATGCCCGACCAGTGCTCTGGCACTCGATTGTCAGTAAGGCGCGGTACTACACGTCCAGATTCTTCACATCCAGTGCGTGCTCTTCAATATACCGTCGGCGGCGTTCAACATCTTCACCCATCAGCGTGCTGAACATAGCCTCGGCGTTCGTGGCACCTTCCAGCGTTACTCGTAGCAGCGTCCGCCGCGCTGGATCCATGGTCGTAGCCCAGAGTTCTTCGGCATTCATTTCACCCAGACCCTTGAATCGCTTAACCTCAATGCCCTGCTTGGCGATTTCCTGAATGGTTGAAACGATATCCATCAGACCGGCGATATCGCGTTTGAAATCAGTTCCGCTTTCGACGTGATAACGGGTCATCTTCCGTTCGCCGCTGTCCAGTTCCTCAAATTTCAGGAAGTAATCTTCAATGGCCAAGTCCATTGCCTTGAGTTTCTCAAAAATCTTTTCCAGTTCGCGGTTTTCACCAAGTTCCTCATTTTTTTCCAGTCGACGCTGGGCTTTCTTCTTTGCCTCCGCGGCCTCGGCTGAAAGTTTGCCGCCGCTGCCTGTTCCGTTTCCGGAAGCATCCGCAGTTTCCACATTGCGGGCGATGGCCATGAGCTCAGCAATCTTATTGTTTTCACAGTAGGCTTCGTAATCTTCCAGCGTGTAGAAGAACGATTCATGACCATCCAGAATCACGCGGTAGTGCGGCAGCACACCGTTGGTAGCGCGCATCTGCAACAACTTGGCAAAAGGAAGGCCACGACGTTCGGCCACCATTGCCAAATCCTGTACCTGCTCCAGCAGTTGCACAACTTTTTTCAAATCAGCACCTTTGATCCGCGACTTTTCGCCTCCCTTCTTATCCCGAATGACCAGAGTGGTGCCATCGGTGCCCAATTCCAGATACGTCTTGCGCATGGCCGGTTCATTACGCACATATTCCACATGTTTTTTCCGTGTGACCTGATAAAGCGGCGGCTGGGCGATATATACCCGGCCATCGCGAATTAACTGGGTCATTTGCCGGAAGAAAAACGTTAGAAGCAAGGTACGAATGTGCGAACCGTCGACGTCGGCATCGGTCATAATGACGAGCTTTCCGTACCGCAATTTTGTCATGTCCATATCATTGGTGCCGATACCGCAAGCCAAGGCCTGGACGATGGTGCGGATTTCCTCATGGCCGAGCATTTTATCCACGCGCGCTTTTTCCACGTTGAGAATTTTTCCCTTAATGGGCAAAATGGCCTGAAATACGCGATCGCGCCCGGCCTTGGCCGTGCCGCCAGCCGACTGCCCTTCCACGATATATAGTTCCGTGGATTCCATATCACGGCTCGAGCAATCCGCAAGTTTGCCGGGCAGACCACCGCTGGTTAAAGCGCCTTTACGGGTTAATTCCCGTGCCTTTCGCGCCGCCTCGCGCGCCTGTCGGGCCAACATGCCCTTCTGAATAATTCGTTTGGCGTCCGCGGGATGCTCTTCGAGCCAAATACCCATGGTTTCATTGACCGCATTGGCGACGAAACCTTCGACTTCGCCATTTCCGAGTTTGTCTTTGGTTTGTCCTTCAAACTGCGGATTGGGAACCTTCACGGAAATAATGGCGGAAAGTCCTTCGCGCAGATCATCGCCGTTGGGCATTTCTTTTTCATCTTTAATAACGTTATTGGATTTGGCGTAAAAATTCAGCGTCCGGGTCAGCGCGGTTTTAAAACCTGATAAGTGCGTGCCCCCCCCGGGGGTATTGATGTTATTGGCAAAACTGTGCAGACTTTCCACGTAGCCGTCATTGTATTGAATGGCCACCTGAACGGACATGGGATTTTCCTTGCCCGGTTCCTCTCGTTCGAGGTACACCACCTGACTGTGAATGACATCCTTGCCCTCGTTAAGTTGTTTGACGAACTGAATAATTCCCTTGGTGTACTTAAATTCATCTTTTTTACCCGTGCGTTCATCTTCCAGATAAAACGCCAGGCTCTCGTTAAGATATGCCAATTCGCGGCACCGCGCGACAATGCGGTCATAATCAAAATTCACTTCGGGAAAAATCTGTGGATCAGGCTTAAACGTCACTTTGGTACCTGATTTTTGCCGCTTGCCGATGATTTTAATCTCGGAGGATTTGACCCCCCGTTCAAACTCCATGGAGTAAACTTTACCATCGCGGCATACTTCCACAATCGTCCGCTCGGACAGCGCATTAACCACCGACGCGCCCACGCCATGCAAACCACCGGAAACTTTATATCCACCACCACCAAATTTACCACCGGCATGCAGATCGCACATGACCACTTCCAGCGTGGATTTTTTTTCCGTCGGGTGCATACCCACAGGAATGCCGCGGCCATCATCGCTGACACTCACCGATCCGTCGGCATGAATGGTCACCCAGATGCTTTCACAAAAGCCAGCCATGGCTTCATCAACGGAATTATTGACAATTTCCCACACCAGATGGTGCAAACCGCGCGTGGTCGTATCGCCGATGTACATACCCGGACGCTTGCGCACCGGGTCCAAACCCTTAAGGGCCTGAATAGCGGATTCATCATAAGCGCGGGAAACAGGGGCCGGCGCGGTAAGTGTAGCGGTAGACGGCTGTTCCATAGCCATGGGTACTCCTGAATGTGACGGGAAAGCGGGCTGTATATTCAACCACAAATAAGCCTGATTTTTCCGCTTTCGTCGCCAGAAAACCAGTTCAGAAGTATACCCGAAAACAAGTCATTTTCCCAGCATCGCACGACTCGGAAAATATTCTCAAGAATTCCATCCTCCACCGCGGGCACTCCACAATGATAAAGTTAAGGAGATCAGTGAATGCGAGCAGCGCATCGGCCTTGTGATGCGCATGTGGCAGCGAGGTTTACGGGGTCGTGACCGGCTCATGTTGATGACACATCGGAGAATAGAGCGAGACAAAACCTACAATCGAGGCGTTGCGACGCCACATGTGATATTTTGCGCGGCGAAAGGCCCGTCCGCGCGTGGCTTGATCCCAATCATGCTCCGTCCAATTCAACACAGTCCGCAGTGACACAGCGCCGGAAAAAGTGCGCGGCTGAAAATCCGGATGGCTTGCCACCAGTGGGTGCCGATTAAAAGGGCAAACTGTCTGGCAGATATCGCACCCGATAATATATCCCGCTTCGCGCATCGGAGCGTGAAATTCCGGACCTATGTCCGCGCGGTTTTCCAGAGTGAGATAACTGATGCATTTACCGGCATTCATTTGATACGGCGAAAGGGCATCCGTTGGACAGGCCTCAATGCAACGGGTACAGGTACCGCAGCGATCCAATTGCGGCGGATCGGCGGGCAATGAAAGCGATAGAAATAATTCGCCAAGTAAAAACCAGGAACCATGCTTCGGATGGATCAGCATGGTATTTTTGCCGATCCAGCCCAAACCCGCACGAGTAGCCAACTCCCGCTCCAGACACGGTCCGGTATCCACATAAGCTCGCGTGGCCAAATCCCCCGGCACCAATGCTCGAATGGCGCGTTCCAATTTTTGCAGTAATCCAGTGAAAATACGGTGATAATCACGTCCGGCGGCATAGGTCGCAATTTTGGCCGTTACATCGCCTTCGACATTTTCATTACCAGGCGGCGAATCCCGGCCTGCGTGGGGCGTTGATGGCGATATTTTGGCCACCGCATTGGCCCCCGACTGTCCGTGCGAGCCTTTGTTGCCCTGATGGTAACTTATGGCTACGCACACGGCGCTTCTCACCCATGGCAGATGCGTTTGAATATCCATCTTTGCGGACTTCATGCGGGCCAGATAGTCCATGGTGCCGTGTCGCTTTTGTCCAAAGAAAGACTCAATATATGCGGCATGAGAGGATGGACCAATATCCGCGATGCCAACGAGATCAAAACCCAGGTCGCGTGCGATCTGTTTGACAGTCAAAGCGAGATCATGAGGTGCCACTGCTTGTGTATGATGAACTCTGATGGGCGCGGGGACAGCGGAGTTTAATACACCTTCCCCTGAATGGCATGAGGGCACTTCAGGACTGTTCATTTGGCTCAACGTCATAGGCACAAATCATTTAACCCATTACTTCGGTTTGGGAGTTTTCGACTCCGGCGAGGAGGTTCCCTTGCCATCCTTGGGAATAATATCCAAAAGATCATCCGGCGCTGGTTCACTATCCGCTAAAGCCGCCTGGACTTCCGGATCCAAATCCATGTGTTCCAGCGCCTCGGCATTAAGTCGGTCCACGGTGGGCGTATGAATGTCTTTAATATTGGTTTTATGGGTGGTAGCAATCCAATAGCGCAAAGCGAACCAGACGACGACCAGAACCGCCACGCCGCCACCGACAAATCCCGCCGTCCACGTTTGTGAAAACGCCGCCAAGTCGTATCCAGTCATGACCGCATCTCCCGATTAGAATCCGAATTGGTAAAGCGGCACGCACCGCTGAACGTGACAGTATTATAACACAATTCAATAATTCCATGAATACCATTCGCCACGCCGGATATCCCTGGAATGCCGACAGGTTCGACTTCAGGACCGCCGCGCGCGTTGGCGAATTTTTTGTTCGGTCGCGGCCATATCCTGGTCAATAACACCGGCAAGCTGCGACGACATACGGCTGGAACCAAAGCGAATATCATAAAAGATGCCCACCAGCCGCCGTGCCTCCGTCATGTCCAGTCCCGTCTGGCCCCCAACCATTTGGACATATTCATGGGGAGTCTGATCCGGCTCGCGCCCGATACCGGTGCGGTTAAGGAGTTTCATCAATCGGTCAATAAACATCAATTCCCGCATCATACGGCGCTGAACCTTGCGATCCATGGTACGAACGGCCCGTGTAGCCACACTTCCGCGCCGCTTCCAGCGGGAGTAAATCATGATTCCCAGCGGGATCAATCCGAGAGCCGCAATACCCATGAGAATTTTCATCCAGAGATTCAAGGCCCAGTTTCTGCAAAAGTCGGCAACAGATCTGGTGATGACCCGCACGCCATGCACGATGGTCTGTACCACCGCCCTGGCAAAAGTCATAATCCGGTTGATGATCGCTTTACGCATGGATTGATTAAACGTAATGATATTGTGCAACCATTTTAAGCGCAGCCATTGAAAAAAATCCGCCACTTCAGTAAACCAAGTCATTTTACGTTGTATGCTCGTGAGGGAGCTTGTCGGCGACGGATCAAACATAACCCATCCGAGCTGCGGGATCCACGCCTGCACCCAGGCATGGGCATATTTTTCCTCAATGAGGTAATAACCTCCGACCGGGTTGTAATCGCCACCGTGAAATCCTGATACCATGCGTGCCGGAATTTTTACACTGCGGCAGAACATGACCATGGCTGAGGCAAAATATTCGCAGTATCCCCCGATCTTTTTTTTATTCAGGAGGAAATCCTCGGTAGGGTCAATATCAGGGTTTACCGGCGTCATATCTAAAGAATAGGAATAAGTATTTTTGAGATAATTGCAGAACCGCTCGGCCAGAAGCATATCGATCTTTTCCGCATTGGCGGCGGTACGCTTTGTTTTCAGCAGTGGTCCGGCGATTTTCCGGGCCAGAGCCGCGACACGCGGTGGAATGGGAGATGAGTGTATTTTTTCTGGACGAAAAAGACGATACATTGAATTGCGGAACATGCTGGGGAAAAGTGAGGGATGATTCGGGCCAACCAGAGAGGATGAATAATTCAGCGGGCTTTGCACGGTGTATGTCAAACTGCCCCGCATAGTTTCCGCGACAATTGTGCCATCCGTGCGCCGAGCAACCTCGCGCAGATCGGGCGAAGATATCGTCACCGCCGGGCAGATGGCCAAAAGCGGCCCGGAACGGGCATGTCGGACGGTATACCTCTGGGTAATCAAGCCCTTCGCGTTATACGGAATGTGCGGTACCAGAGGCGTGAAACCAACGCGCTTAAGAACCACGACGCCATTAAATTGGCGAACCCGCATGAAATGCCTTTGATCGTTGGGGGGCGGTACGGTAAGTGGAAAGAGCGATTCTTCCGGTGAACCCCACCCGTGCGGACGGAATTTTCTTTTGCGTCCAGCCTCCCGCCGGGAATGTTGCCGCGCGCGCATACCGCGTCCGCCCGGCCACCAGGGAGAATGACGAGCATGAAGCCATTCATGGGTGCGGGCATCGTAGAAATTTTCTGTACTGCTCATAAAGTAAGGCTGATAACCCTGACTGCCAATATTTTGGCCATCCTGCCGGATTGTGACTTCCGCCACGGTGGCATCACTGTTCTGCAATTGGCCAAACCGCCCGAGTTGAATATGGTTGGTCAAGCCGGTGACCGTTGTTGCACCAATGCGCCAGCTTGCCAGCATCCCCGGCATTGCGGACCGTGGAAATATGACAAATATTCCACAGGCAAAAATAAAAAGAAACACTCCCACTCCCGCACTGATGCGGCGCATGTCCCGCGCCATGACGGTCTGCTGTCCGGGCATTATCATCATGCGGTCCCCCGCCGCATGGCGCAACAGCGCACGCTGGGTTTCACATTGGAGATTAAAGACCAGGCTGGTATACAACCCCAAAGCCAGATAGATCAGTAATAGAAGCGCGTAAATCGGAGAGACGGTCAAAATTGCGCCGGAAAGAATCAGCAGCAGGCTCAAAAGCAGAATCTGCCCATAATCACGGTTGGTTTTCTTCTCAAATACTTTGCAGATGATCAGGCCCACCATGAAGTGACCCAGGGCCAGAAGCATATTATTTTGTTGAAAGATGACCAGTTCCCAGAAAAGCGCCAGGGCCACAATCAATACGCCGGTGTTAATAACCCAACGCGGCACCACCGGAGCATTGCCGACTTCCACCACCCACCAGCTTACCAGCACTGCTGCCAGCGAAAATAGAAGCAGACCGTAATTCTCGGCCGCGTAATTAAACGCCAGCAAACTCAGAAAAACCAGCGTATAAGCCAGCAATGGAAATCTACGCAGAAAGTTCATACCTGACGACCTTTAATGCTCCGCAAAAAGCCGATAGTGTAAACTCCGGGCATCGGGGATCATGATCTTATCGGCACAATGCCGATTCACTGTGCAGGAATCCGTTGCACGCCGATAATCGTATTGCGTGGCGAAATGATCAACGAGCACCCGCAGCCACGGCATGTTGCTCTTCGAGTTTCCGCAAAGACAGCGGCAATTCAAAGTGCATGTCTTCTTCGGTAACATGGCGCGATTCCACGGTGGCCCCGTAACGCACCTTCAGAACATCGACAATTTCCTGCACAAGATCTTCCGGGGCTGAAGCACCAGCCGTAATGAGTACGACATTGACGCCGTTAAACCAGACGTGATCCACATGCGATGCGTCGTCAACAAGATACGATGGCGTGCCGCGGTTTTCAGCCATTTCAACCAGCCGTTTGGAATTGGAACTGTTTTGGCTGCCCACGACCAACACCAAATCACAATCCGGGGCTAATTTTTGAACCGCCGCCTGACGATTGGTGGTGGCGTAGCAGATATCATCTTTGGGCGGGGCCTGAATACGGGGAAATTTTTTCTTGAGTTCCGCAATAATTCTGGCGGCATCATCCAAACTAAGTGTGGTCTGCGTCAGATAAGCCACACGGTGATCATCGGGAATCTCCAGACGATGCACATCCGCCGCGCTCTCCACAATGCTGATGGCATCGGGGGCTTCGCCGAGCGTTCCAACCACTTCATCATGATCCGCATGCCCGATCAGCACGATCGTAAATTTTTGCTTGGCGTAACGGATGGCCTCGTTATGCACTTTGGTAACCAGCGGGCAGGTGGCATCAACCTGAATCAATCGACGTTCCGCAGCGCGCTTGCGCACGTCAGGTGATACGCCATGGGCGCTGTAAACCACTGTGGCCCCTTCCGGCACTTCATCAATGGTGTTGACAAATACGGCCCCCTGGCGGGTGAAACGTTCCACCACATGGAGGTTATGCACAATTTCATGGTAAACATAAATCGGCGAGCCTTTGAGTTTGAGCATCCGCTCCACACACTCAATGGCCATGTTCACACCGGCGCAAAATCCACGTGGATTGGCAAGGATAATTTTCATTCAATATCTCCGTTTTTTACACATCAATTCGGCGGGCAAAACGCTTCCTTATTCGCCCGCCGCAGTCCAACCGCAGAGTCGCCGCGTGGGCCAGACCTCTTGCGTCCGGGACAACTAACCCGCCTGCCGGTTATATTACCATAAAGTATGGTTTTTGGGCGAAACACCCGAAACACTGTCCCGGCCCACGGTAGATGTGGTGCTGATGTCGTGTGTCACCTTATTTCCGTGTTTGCGGAATTATTGAAGGTGGATATTTATCCGTGGACGCACTAGATTATTATGTAAACGAGACAGCCAGACTATGACTATTCAATCGACCATCATCCCCCCGCCAACCGTGCATTGGGCCTTTGCCCCAATGACCGATTCGGCCACAGCCCGCCAATATACCTGGCAACTGGCCCATGAGCATTATGAAAACTTCACCGTGGTGTCGCACCTGGTCCCTAAAGTCCTGCGGCAGGATTTCTGCAATATTTACGCCTTTTGTCGCACTGCTGATGATCTTGGTGATGAGGTGGGTGATTCAGGCCTGGCACTGCAATATCTGGCGGATTTCAGGCAACAGACCGAACAATGTTATTGCGGAGAGGCCCGAACAGCGGTTTTCACGGCCCTGTCGGAAACCATTAAAAAGCATGATATTCCCAAACAACCCTTTTTGGACCTCATCAGTGCTTTTGAGCAGGATCAGCGCATCAATCGCTATGAAACCTTTGAACAGGTGGTGGATTACTGCACCCGCAGCGCCGATCCTGTGGGCCGACTGGTGTTATACCTGGCGGGATATCGGGATCAACAGCGGCACAACTTGTCTGATAAAACCTGCACGGCATTGCAATTGGCAAATTTCTGGCAGGATGTGCGGCGGGATATTATCCAGCGCGATCGCATTTATCTGCCCGCTCAATGCATGCGCAGGTTCCATGTGGATGAAAAGCAGATACGGGATGGACGCTGCGATGATAATTATCGTGCGCTGCTGAAATTTGAAGTGGATCGTTGTCAGGCACTCTTTGATGAAGGCCACGCGCTACTGCCGCTGATTCATCGACAACTGCGTTCGCAAATTTCGCTTTTCAGCCGCGGCGGGCAAGCGGTTCTCGCGGCGATTCGACAACAGAATTATGACACGCTTTCACATCGACCGTCGCTGTCGAAAACCCAGAAATTTGCTCTGATGGGGCGTGCCGTGATGGCCGGGGTGTTGGCGGCGCTGGCGGGAGGTGCGAATTGACGCCGGAAGCACATGCCGTGCCGCACTCGCCGGATTTGAACATGTCGCGCGACTATTGCCGCGACGTTACGCGAAAACAGGCGCGGAATTTTTATTATGGATTGCGAATGCTGCCGGAACCCGCAAAATCCAGCATGTTCGCACTTTATGCGTGGATGCGCCGCGCGGATGACCTGGCGGATGATTCAACCCCATTATCCCTCACGCAGCGGCGAACATTGCTTGATCAATTCAGAGCGTTAACACATCAGGCTATTACCGGAACGCATACCGGGGAGGTGGAAGTTTCGGATTGGTCAGGATGGCCGGCCTTTGCGGAGTGTGTGCATCGACATCATATTCCATCCACACTTTTTGATGATATGATCGAAGGCCAAAAACAGGATTTGGAATTTCATCAACCGCAGAGCGATGCCGATCTGCGACAATACTGTTATCGCGTGGCGGGTGTAGTAGGTCTGGCGAGCATTCATATATGGGGATTTACCGGTGGTGCCGAAACAGAAATGCTGGCGGTGGACCGAGGCATTGCGTTTCAATTAACGAATATTCTTCGCGATGTGCGGGAAGATGCGGGCAGATCCCGGTTTTATTTTCCTCTTCAGCAGATGCAGCGATTCACGGTGTCGGAGGCGGACCTTATCGCGGGAAACAATACCGCGGGCTTTGAGGCCTTGATGCGGCAGCACATTGAACTGGCCGAGCAATTGTTTGCCCGATCAGCTCCGTTGGAGCAGCGGATCAACGCCGAAAACGTTTCCGCGTTGACCGCGATGACGGCGATTTATCATGGAATTCTGCGTAAAATTGCGCAACATCCCCAACGTGTGCTGGAGGGGCGGGTGCGGCTGGGTAAGCTGGCCAAGACTTGGATTGCATTGCAATGCTGGCGGGCCAGCCGACACCAGATCGGATTGCCGCCGGCAGCGGATTAATCCGGTGCCGCGGGCCAGGCACTGTCCGCGGCGCGGCCTGGACGGTTCATTAAACTTATGATGCGGACAAACATCCGCATGCTGCCAATGGTACGGCGTGAAACTTTGCCCAACGTAAAGAGAGTTTGACTTTGCCTTTGAATGTTCCGACAGCCCTGAATACCAACGTTGCCGCTACCGTCATTATTGTGGGCGGCGGCTTAGCCGGCATTGCCGCCGCCTCAGCACTTGATTCCTGCGGCTATCTCGTGACGTTACTGGAGGCCCGGCGGGAGTTGGGTGGCCGCGCCAGTTCCTTTGAAGATCCGGAAACCGATCAACTGCTTGATAATTGCCAGCATGTACTGCTGGGGTGCTGCACGAATCTGATGGATTTATATGCCCGCCTGAATGTCGCCGACCACGTTACCTATCATCGTCGCGTGCATTTTCTTGATGCCGCGGGCGAGCAATTTGACCTCTGGGGAGTCGCTGGAATTCCGGCACCATTGCACCTCGGGCCAGCCATGCTGGGATTCAAAGCATTAACGATGGGTGAACGCAGAGAAGTTATTACCGCCATGCTGGCAATGGCGCGGCTGGGTAAGGCCGGGCGAAACCAACTGGAGGGGCAGGCCTTTGGACAATGGCTGGCCGAACATCAACAAAGCCAGCGCGTCATCCAGCGATTTTATGATCCGGTACTCATCAGTGCTCTTAATGAAGATACCCGAATAACCAGCAGCAAATACGCCATTCAAGTATTTCAAGACGCGATGCTGATGAATCGGCAGGGTTATGTTGTGGGTCTGCCCAACTGTGCGCTGGAGGAACTGTATTCACACCGGCCCTGCGCGGATGTGCGAATGGCAACGCGCGTCTCGGACATTATCTTTGAAAATGGCCGGGCCGTCGGCGTGACATTGCAAACCGGGGAAACTCTAAACGCGGATGCGGTTGTGCTGGCCACCAATCATCATGCGGTGCAACGGTGGATCCCGGAAGCACTTCACGGCAGTGACGCTCGCTTCAAAAATCTCAATAAGCTCGAAAGCGTACCGATTCTCGGAGTTCATCTCTGGTTTGACCGACCGGTGATGCAATTATCTCATGCCGCACTTTTCGAAGGCCCTCTGCAGTGGCTGTTTCGTAAAGACACGGAAGGAAAAGTTCTGCACGGAGTTATCAGCGCCGCGCGGGACTGGGTGGATAAGCCGCGCGATCAGTGCGCAAAATTATTTGAAGAGCAAATTCGCACATTATTCCCAAACTCACCGGCCCGATTACTGCGGCAGAAAATAGTCATTGAAAAACGTGCCACGTTCGCGCCGCTGCCGGGCGCGGATACC
>JAJYGE010000574.1 GCA_021785155.1 Planctomycetota bacterium | reverse complement strand
CTCCGTGTCAGCAGTATTAAATTCATCCGCCACCAAGGCTCTTAATTTTATTGCCGTCGGGCCGCAGGGTGGGGCGTCGGGCGGTCCGCTGGCGTCATTAGGTGTCCCCGGCGGAGGCATGGGGTCTGGGCCGCCATCCCGGTTTTTGGGTCGTGGCGGCAATGCTACGCGGGTTGTCTATATCATTGATCACTCGGGATTAATGCTCTACAACTTTGAATTCGTTACCCATGAATTACACAAGTCCATTAATCAACTGGTTCCGATACAACGGTTTGCTGTAATCTTGGTAAGCCGGAAAGCCAGAGATTTAGGACTGGCGGGTCTCGTTCATGCAACCATGCCGGAAAAGAAAATCTTTTCAAGCCAATTTTCCAAGGTCCAACCTGCCGGAGCGGCTCGTGGCCGCCTGGCGGTATATGAGAACGCGTTCCGCATGGCGTTCCAACTCCATCCCGAAATTATTTATTTTGTCACCAATGGCGGTTTTGACCCCACCCTGGCTGAGAGTGTAAAAAAAATGGATACCCATGGCACGCATGTGTTTACGTATACGTTTTCGAGAGGCAATTCACGCCACTTTCAGTCGCAATTGAAGCTCTATTCCGGTGCCCTGAAGAACATTGCGAAGGAAACGGGTGGCCAATACCGTCTTATTAAGGAATAGTTTATAACGTCCGACGGAAAAGGTTCCGCCGGAATAAAATGGAACCTCTCGGCAATAGCCGATAATAATCATAAAGGAGTTTTTTCATGTTCAGCCGTTATGCACGTTCCCGCTCCCGTATCATGCTTCTTGGCGTGTTGTTTCTTGGTACGCTCGTGGCCTTAGGCCACACCGCCATGGCCCAAAGTGCTGGCGGCGGCGGTGGTGGTGGCGGTGCCAGCGCGTACAATCCAAATCCCATTCTGTGGGGTTTAGACATCACCGTTATTGTCGTCTTGTTGCTCTGCTCACTGGGCAGTATCGCCTTAATCTTTGATGCGATCCTGCATTTACGCGAAAGCAAAATCGCTCCCATTGAAACCACAGAACATATCCGTTCACTTATTGATTCCAGGCAACTCAAAGAGCTTATTGATTTTACCGCGGCGGACCAATCGTTTGTCAGCAAGGCCATGCAGGCGGGCATTCGCCGCGCTCATCTGGGTTATGGAGCCATGCGGGAGGCGTTGGAAAGCGCGGTATCGGAAAATAGTGCCAATCTTTTCCGGCGCATTGAGATGCTTAACGTCATTGGCAATATCGGGCCGCTGATTGGTCTATTAGGAACCGTTCTGGGTATGATTGAAGCGTTTAATGCCCTGCATCATGCCGGTGGGCAGGCCAAGGTTTCAGATTTGTCGGTTGGTATTGCCACGGCTCTGTGGCATACCTTCGGCGGCTTGGCTGTCGCCATTCCATCGCTGGTCGCGTTCGGCTTTTTCCGTATGAGATTAGATAAAATTGTCAGCCGGGCATCGGTACTTTCTGAAGAACTGCTGGAGAGCCTGCGGCCTGCGGATAAGGCCGCCGCTACCACCGCCGCCGGCGCGCCAGAAAGTGGCAAACCCATGGCCCGTCCAGTGCCGCGTCGAACCAGTACTGGATCAGGCGATACCGGTGCGGGCGTGTAGTGTGGCGTAAGAAAATTTCTTTGGCATCAGCCCGGCGGGAGGGGCCGATGGTGCCAAAGACGTTGAACAGGAGTTTGCACAGTGAAAATTCGCGGTATAAAACCGATGCAGGACACACATGTGAATGTCACGCCACTGATTGACATTATCATGTGTCTGATCATTTTCTTTTTACTCGTGGGGCACATTGCCAAGGCGGCTTCGGTGAAGGGGATCAAAATTCCTTCCGCTAAAAATGGCAAAGATATGCGCGATAAAAGCGATCAGTTAATCATCAATCTCGTGCCGCCCATTGGCGGATATGGTGATAATGCGGCTCCAGCGATTCTAATATGGAGAAATCAAATTCCCGACAGCCAATTGGCCAGCTACCTGCGTAAGCAGAAAAGTGAAAACCCCAAAATAAAGGTTGTTTTGCGGGCGGACCGGTCGATCCCCTATAAATTTGTCGCTCCGGTGTTGATCAGTTGCGCTCAGGCGGGGATTGCAAGTATTCATTTTATGACCCGAAGGCCTGGCTGATGCCATGGCTCATTGAATCCAGAGAGGTTCTCCCATGCCCCTATCAACAAAACACAAAAGTCGCGGAATGCACGGCGCTCATCATGTCGGCCCGAACATGACCCCCATGGTGGATGTGGTCATGGTTATTCTCATATTTTTTATGCTTGGCAGCTCGTTTGTCAGTCCGGATTGGTATTTAACAAACAACACGCCTGCCATCAAGGGCGGATTGTCCAACGTTAAAACCAATGCCATGCCGCCCACGCGCATTAACATCAAGCTGCGCGTGCGTGGCACGCGCACCATCGCCATTTTGCCGGGCCTGCAAACCGCTGATCTCTCCGGTGAATTGGCCAGCTTCCTGACCAACAAGCACAAAGCTCTGGTCAAAGGCGTGCCGGTTCAGATATTTATCTCGCCTTCCAATGGCGTACCTTATAAGGATGTCATCACCACGTATAGTGATTGCATTCAGGCCAGGTTC
>JAJYGE010000603.1 GCA_021785155.1 Planctomycetota bacterium | reverse complement strand
TCCGGACGTGGGTAATAAATGTGTGTTGATGGAAAGACAAGTGCATTGGCACGGCGACGATGTGATTGGTGTGACGCCTGTTTAGTGCTCACATCAGCTTTTGGGCGCAACAGGGCAATGCGGTTCAATTGATGCCGGGGTGGAAAATAACAGTGCGTGTCGAAGTTTTTTAAGGAGTCATGAAAATGCTTTACTGGGCGGTCATATTTTTGATTGTGGCGATTATCGCCGGGGCATTTGGTTTCCTGGGTGTTGCCGGGCTGGCCACGGAAATTGCCAAAATTCTTTTTGTGGTTTTTTTGATCATTTTTGTTATCTCCCTTATTGGCGGTTTTCGCGGCAAACGGTAACGCCGAAACGCATAAGTGGGGTATTCGGTTGTTTTAACAACCGGTTTTACCGGAGTAGTGGCTATGAATTCTCAACGTATTGTCGGAATTGTTTTGTTAATTATTGGTGTGGCCCTGCTGGTGGCCGGCCTTCATGCCTCGCACTCGCTGGCGGATCGGACGCATGATCTGATTTTTGGGCGGTATACCAAGATGACCGCTTTGTATATTTTCGGTGGTATTGCCCTGGGTATTGCGGGACTGTTAATGACGATTTTTTCGTCACGCAGAAATTAAGTCGGCCTGCCTCACGCAGCGGAAGATGTGTGATCCCCACAGGCTTATGGAGCCGATGATCGGCAGCCACCGTAAAGCAGCGGATTTATTCAACAACCACAGCGGTGCCGTAGCACAGCACTTCCGATGAACCGCTTTGCCCCCCAAGGTCAGCGGCGTCATATTGCACGCCTACCACCGCGTTGGCTCCCATTTCCGCCGCTTGTTGGGCCATAATTTCAAAAGCTTCATTGCGGGCATGCTCGCACATTACGATATAGCTGTGGTTGCGACCTCCGACAATGGATTTCAAGCCGCCCAAAAAACCCTGACCAATGGTGGGAGTGCGAACGACAATTCCCCGCACCAGCCCTTTGTATTCAATAATTCTGTGTCCGTCGATGCTGTTGGTTGTGGTAATAATCATAAATGCACCGTAATCCTTTAAGTTCGCATCGAGATGTGGATGTGCTCCCGATGTAAAACCACCACAGATACTAACGTATAAAGTGCATTTAACGCAACAATTTTCGGTTATTTCAACAAGCGACAAGCGGGAGGCGTTGTTATTCCCGTGCTGCCCGGCGGAGTTTAACCGGTGCGGCCAAGGTTCGACCAGACGGAGCATGGATGCCCAGCGCGGCAATGGCGTCATTTTGGACAATATTGCGTAATACTTCACGCGGAATGATCGGCAAGGGCGAACCCATGGCAAATTGATTGATGTTATAAAGCGTGTCAATACATTCCGCGGCGCTGGAAAATGGAAAATCACTGCCAAACAGCAGGCGGCTGGTAACCTGCATCTGATAGGCGCGCAATAAGGCATCCCATGCGATCCACGGTCGCCGCAGCAGTCCGGCGATTCCGGCAAATACGTTGCTGTGCTTGGCTAAAAGGGTCAAGGTTTCGTCGACCCATGGGTAGCCGATATGGCTGATAACCAATTTAAGATCCGGGAAACTACGGGCTATTTCATCCAGCAGCAGGGGACGGGCATATTCCAAGCGGGTATGGGCGGAAAGATAAGGTCCGCTGGAGAAGATAACAGGTAGTTTTAATGCCACCGCGGCTTCGTAAATGCGCATGGCCTGCGTGTCGCAGGGGTGGAAATCCTGGGCGGCGGGGGAAATGACCAGTCCCTTGAGGAACGCGCTGCGTCCGATTTCGGCCACGTGCGCCAGGGCCTCCGGTTCCGTCGGATCAAGACCGGCAAAGCCGATCATTTGATCAGCATGTTCGCTGCAGTAATCTATAATAAGATCATTGGGGATAAACGCACCAAGATAACGGCTCTTAAAGCCCAAAACGAAGCAGCGTTGAACCGGTTCGCAGGCCAGCCAATGTGACGCGGTATCAGCCTTGGGCAGCAGGCGGATTTGTTCATGGCCAAAGCGCGTGGGTTGGGCAATGCGATTAATGGCTTCGCGGCCAAGCTGTTCCGGGCTTTGCCAGATGCTGGTATGACAATCAATAATCATTATGTCTAAAGATACTCGCTGTATGGGGGCCGGGCAAGGGTGATAGATTCACGGGTGGATGCTTTACGGAATTGTCCTGAAGGCCTAAAGTATCGCTTTAGAATCTTGCGGAGCGCGAAATTATGAACGTGAATGTGGTGGAAAAAATGGATAAACCGCCGGCGGCCTTAAAATCCGCACCGGCTTGGGCATAAGCGGCAGGCATTCTGGAAGCCTATAGTTTGGTAGTTTGCTTGCCGCAATCAGGAGTCGCATGTGTCAACAGTCAAAACCGCCGGTGGAAAAACCCGGCAGGATGTAACAACATTATCCAATGGTCTGACATTGCTCGTGGAATCAATGCCCGGCGTGCGCTCAGCGGCGATGACGCTGCTGACGCCTATGGGAGCCGCATCCGACCTTGCCGGTGCTCTGGGAAGCGCCAACGTTCTGGCGGATTGGATAACCCGTGGTGCCGGGGAAAGAGATAACCGAGCGATAACCGATTATCTCGATTCATTGGGTGTACAAAGATCCACAAGTGCGGA
>JAJYGE010000271.1 GCA_021785155.1 Planctomycetota bacterium | reverse complement strand
ACCGCGTTGAATCTGCCAATCGCGTGCGGATATATCATTGGCGGCGGTAAATCCCAGGACGTAATCAAGCGCCTTGTCCGCCGGAACGTTTTTGGCCTTACGCCCAATCACAATTGCCAATTCGCATTCATAATCCACCTGATCGCTGGCCAGATGGCGGGGTAGCTCCACGGGATCGCCGGGATTCTGAATGGCCGCCGGATTTTTCATAAACAGCACCGGAATTTCCGGAATGCGGGCACCGGTTTCCGTCGCGTGCCTGCGGTAATTCAATCCAATGCAGAAAATCGCGGTTGGCATAACGGGGGCAAGAAGTTTTTCCGAATTTTCGTTACACTGGTTTTATGAAAGCGCCTTTTCATGGCGACTCAATGGTATTGAACGCGCGACTGTAGCAGACGGATCAAAGTGTCATGACGGCGATGGCACGGCATGCTAAAAAGGCTTCGGTTATGCACCAGACGGCGGATGTCGAAAAAAAAATTGGTGACGCGGATAAGCTTATTACGCGATACACCGGTTCAAATGATCCGGCGCACCGATTAAAGCTGGCCCGCACCATCTTCACCAAAGGGGCGCTGCTGATTCAAGTGCGGCATTTTGAGCCTGCTCTGGCGGCCTTTAACCTCCTGTTGCAAAGTTTTCATGACTGTCCGGACGAGGCAATTCAGATACAAATCGCCAAGTCGCTTCTGGATCGGGCGGCGGTATTGGATATTCTGGGACGGCGCGAAGAGGCATTAGCCGGTTACGACGAATTAATTAACCGGTTTGGTAATGCCCCCGGTGATTTAATGCGCGGGCATGTCGCTTCCGGAATGTTCAATAAAGCTTCGGTGCTCACACGCCTGGAGCGAAAGCAGGAGGCTCTGGCGGCGCTGGAGGATTGTCTCAAAGACAGCGTTAAACTTCCGGATCGTTTGCTGGCCAAAGCTTTGTGGATGAAAGTGGAATGTCTGGAAAATGCCGGACGGTACAATGATTCTTTGGCGGCGTGTGAGCGGCTGATTAAAACTTTTGCCGATAAAAGAGACATTGTGGATCTCAACTGGCTTTGCGAAATCATGCTGGACCGCGTGAATATCTTGATCGCGCTGGAGCGTCCCATGGATGTGATCAGTGCCTATCAGGCCGCGGAGGAGCGCTTCGGTCCGGTGGCGGAGGAGGTCATGGGAGCCAGAACGGCGCAATGTCTGGTTGACAATCTTCATGATCATCTGAAATTAAATCGCATGACCGAGGCGCTGGCGCTGGCTGAACATGCCATCAGCGCGTTTGGAGCGTTTGTCGATCCACCATGGTTTGATGTTGCGCAGACTTCCGCGAAGGCGCGTGTGGTGGCATTATGCCGTCTGGGGCGTGTGGCCCCGTGTCTGGCCGCGTACGATGTGGTGGTGGAAAAATATGGTGATATGCTGGATTCCGCCCTGCGTCGGGAGGTCGCGTCCCTGTTGCTCAATGACAGTGCCGTTCTGGCAACACGCCGCGATTATGCCGCTGCCGACACGCGTTGCGATCAACTTATTCAGAGGTTCAAACCTTCCGATGATCTGGAAATCGCAACCCTTGCCGCCCGGGCGATGTTCAATAAAATAACCCTCAAAACGTATATGGCCGACACCAGTGCGGTCATGCCCACATGCGATGCGTTCCTGGATCGTTTTCGCTACAGCACGCATCCGGTGATTTGTGAAATGCTGTTTTATGCATGGAACCGCAAGGCCGCCATGCTGGATTCTCAACATAGCGATTCAGAAGCGGTGGCGGCATACGATGCGGCGGTGAAAGCGGGAAAGGCTTTGTGTCTTCCACCGCTGCCGCTGGCCACGGTCATGGCCAACAAGGCTGTATGTCTGGGCCGTTTATCAAAGCCGGAGCAGCAACTTGAAGCGTATGACGAATTAATTGCCGCATTTGCCGACAGCACGGCACCGGGTGTGCGGGCGGTGGTGGCACCGGCCATGCTGGCCCGGGCATTTATGCTGCGTGAAAGCGGACAGCTTGAATCCGCGTTAAGATCCTGTCGGCAATTTATTGAACTTATTGAACGCGCAACACCCGCCGCTATGCTTGTGCCGCTGGCCCGGGCAATGTTTTTACGCGGGGAACTTCTGGAGAAATTGGGTCGCGATGACGAAGCGGCATCCGCGTATGGTACTGTGGCCGAAAGGTTTGATTTTAACGGCGAAACGGAAAGCCGCAAATGTCTTCCCGTGGCGTTGTTTAATCAGGCCGCGTTGCTGGAAAAAATGGGTCGGCATGAAGCCGCCATCCAGGCACTTGATGTGTTCATGGATCGAGCGCGGGGAGAGCCGGATTTAATCCCGCACGGCCTGCGGGCGCAGGCGATGCGCAATCGTGCGGCGATATTGGCAAAGTTGCATCAAACCGATGCGGCAATGGCGGCCTATCAGGAAGTGGTGGAAACGTTTGATGGAGCGGATCCAGCCTTGAGTCTGCTGGTGCGGGAGGCTATGGTCAAGCGAGCCGAATTATTGCCGCAAGCCCCGCAGCTTCAGGAAAGTCTGCCGGTTGTCCAGGCTTCCGATCAACCGACCCCTCAAGCGTCGCAAGAGCAGGAAACGCCAGCGGAATACCTGGTCGCGGCTGGGGTGGT
>JAJYGE010000030.1 GCA_021785155.1 Planctomycetota bacterium | reverse complement strand
ATATGCCTGGGCTTGGAGCGCGATGATGGTTGCAGCATTCGTAGCCGTGGCGGCCACGCTGGCGGCAGGCTTTATACCCGCCTGGCGGGCGGCGATTGTGGGGGTGCGATCTTTGCTGGCACCAGGTAGAGAATAGTGCTAAGGTTCATTCAATCTTCATTTGTCTGCGGCAAATCGATTGGCGCGAGCACCTGAGCTGTGCGACAGGGCAGGTAAATCTGTATGCTCTGGTTGCGGCCATACATCGGGACATCCTGCCGGGGATATACCACATCACCGGCCACACGGCCAAAGCCATCAAACACCGGGCTGTCGGTATCTAAAATGAGCCGATAGTCGGACGGGTCCGGCACTGGAATACGCAGTGCGGTATAAGATTCGGTGGGATGAAAATTAAACACAAACACCAGAGGCCCGCGCCGAAACGCGAGTTGTCGGGAGTCTTCATGGACCAGAATCTGTTCAATAAACGGGTCTTCCAGAACGTGGCGTTGTTCATCCAGGCATTGCATGGCGCGGTCAAATATTTTCAAGCCCAGATAATGCAGATCGTCGCGATCGGAAAGCGACCAGAGCCGACGGGCGTGCTGGTAGGAATAGTTGTTTCCCGGCCGGGGGAAATCGACCCATTCCGGATGGCCGAATTCATTGCCCATAAAATTCAGATATGCTTCCCCGGCCAGAGCAAAAGTAATCAGCCGGATCATTTTGTGCAGAGCCAGGCCCCGATCGACGATCGGATGCGGCTGCAATTTGCTCATGTTCCAGTACATCTGCTTATCCATAAGCCAGAAAGCGAGCGTTTTATCCCCCACCAGAGCCTGATCATGACTTTCCGCATACCCGACATGTTTTTCATTGTGGCGGCGGTTCATCAGCGTGTGGTACAGGCCGCCGAGATTCCAATCTTCATCGCGCTGTTCTTTCAGCAGTTTAATCCAGTAATCAGGGACGCCCATGGCCAGGCGATAATCAAATCCGATTCCGCCTTCGGCCACGGGCCGGGCCATGCCGGGCATGCCGGAAACATCTTCCGCAATGGTTATGACTTCGGGGCGTAACGTATGTACCAGCTCGTTGGCGGTTTGCAGATAGGCAACAGCGTTGTCATCAATATTGGAGCCGAAATAACTGTCATAGCTGGCAAATTTGGCGCCCAGGCCATGATCCAGATACAACATGCTCGTGACGCCGTCAAAACGGAATCCGTCAAAGTGCATGTCTTCCATCCAGAATCGCAAATTGCTTAACAGAAGCCGCTGAACTTCCAGAACGCTGTAATCAAAACACAACGAATCCCACGCGATGTGCTGCCCGCGGGCACCGGCGTGAAAATATTGAAATTCTGAACCGTCAAAGCGATTTAACCCCTCATTGAGATTTTTTATCGCATGGCTGTGCACCACATCCAACAGCACCGCGAGGCCCAGGCCATGAGCGTTATCGATCAGGTGCTTAAGTTCTTCGGGTGTGCCGAAGCGTGAGGAAACCGCAAAAAAATTGCTGACGTGATACCCGAATGAGCCGTAATACGGATGCTCCATGATCGCCATGAGTTGAATGGCGTTGTAATCCAGATCGGCAATCCGCGGCAGGACATTGCGCGTGAATTCATTGAATGTTCCGACTTTCGGTTCTTCCTGCGCCATGCCGATATGGGCTTCATAAATACGCAGGCCGCCTTTTTTCGGCGGTGCCCAGGGGTGCTTAAAGCTGTAAGGCTCCGGCGGATTCCAATATTGCCCGACAAAATCAGTGGAATGTTCCACCTGCACCACCCGCCGGATATAAGCGGGAATGCGATCCATTCGCCCGGATGCGGAATCCACCTGTACTTTAATTTTGCCGCCATGAGTCAGAGTTGCTTGACCCGGCTTTAAATCCGGCAGAAAAATCGCCCATACGCCGAACGCATCGCGCGTCATGGGGTGGCTGGATCGGTTCCATGAATTAAAATCTCCGATTAAATGCAGTTGTGCTGCCGCCGGCGCCCACTCTCTGTACCAGATTCCCGCTTTCCCATCTTTATTGCCGCGATTGAATCCAAAATAGTGATGGCCCTGACTGACCGATTCCAGCAGGCCGCCGGCTTTTTCAATGCCTTCCCGCATTTTTAGATAATGTTTCCAACGTTGACGCAGTTGCTGCGTAAAAGGCTCCAGCCAGGGATCGCCGGCGATCAGGCCGGTTCCGTCGGAGACAAGTGGGGTTTCCGCCACGCCGTTTTTTGGATGTTTTTCAGCCGCCATGACTATCCTCTCGCTGGAAATGGCCGCGTGTAAAGTCGAACACATCGGCACGCTGTGAAAATATCATACCCTAAGGGGTAGATCGTTGCTCGTTCCGCGGTTGGAACAGGATTGGCAACTGAATTTTGGCGTTTGTGCCGGGGCGGTGCGATCAGGCAGCACGATAAGTTGCTGCAAACAGCGGAACAATTGTTATGATATGATCATGGTTGGCGCTGCACGGGCGGATTTGTACGTATGGATAGGCAGGACTATATTGGTAGTGAAGGATCACGCATGAAAAACATTACTCGTCGAATCATGGGCTTGTTGACAATCAGTGTGTTGGCTGTGGCGGGGTGCGCTACGCACAACAATACCATCATCAAAGCA
>JAJYGE010000267.1 GCA_021785155.1 Planctomycetota bacterium | reverse complement strand
AATGGTATGCCCAATCCGGACCGCCACGATCAACTTAAATTTCTCAATGCATTGCGGGCCCGTATTGAAGGCATCCAGAGTTTCCGCCTCACGGCGGAACACGGCAAGCCAAATCTCAGCTTTCTGGCTCCCGTGACGCTGTCGTTCAGTGACTAATTTACCTTCAGTTTATAAGCCACAAAGGGTTTCACTGACGCACCGGAGTTCCTGATGTACCCGGCGCGGCGGATCGGCAAACACAAGTCATCTTGAAACAATAAGGACGCATCGGCTTGACGCCTGGCGAGGCACGCCAATAAACTGCGTCAATAGATCACCGTACCGGCGGCCAGGACGCGGCATGACGGAGAATCGGACGGTGCTTCTGACAGGAGTTTATCGATGTATTTACAACAGATATGGAAAAAGCAATCGACTTTTATGGCCATCATTCTGGCCGTGATAGTGGCCCTTGGTCAAACCGCCTGGGCTGTCCACAAGATTTTGCCGCCGGAAAATCGGGGCGGCCCCAACGCCTGGTATAACAGCGCTTATGCGCCGGCTAAAAATCTCCTGCCGCAGGCCGGTGTCCCCAACGGTGTAATGTTCACCTTTCAGATGAGGCACTCCAAGATTTTCCCCGGTACTGTTCGCACGATTCAAGTCTATATTCCGGCGGAATATAAAGCGCAAAAACCCGCGTGCGTTTTTGTGCATCTGGATACTTTTGGGAAGTGGTCATTTACGACATTTAACAATTTGATATATAAAAAGCAAATACCCATCACCATTGGCATTGGCCTGCCGGGTGGTCTTACGCCGTCGGTTCCAACCAACAACAACGGGCGTTTTGAGCGCAGTTATGAATTTGATGCGCTCAATGATAACCTGGGACGTTTTTTAATTCAGGAGGTGCTGCCTGCAGTTGCGCGGCACCGGACGCCATCGGGATTGCCCATTTTACTTTCCAACAATCCCAATGATCGTTGCCTGTGGGGTGGCAGTTCGGGAGGCACTTGTGCTTTTACGGTGGCCTTTGATAATCCGGATTATTTCCGCCGCGTCATTATTTACAACGGCACTTTTGTGGGGTTCCGTGGGGCGGATGGTTATCCAACCCTGGTTAGAAAAAGCGCACCCGAGCCACTGCGTATTTTTATGGGCGACGGCTGTAATGATGAATATTGGCCCGGCGCGGAAATGGGCAACTGGTGGCTTAATACCCGGGCCATGGAAAGCGCTTTGGTCTTTTCGGGCTGCCACGTCCGCCATGTCTGGGGATACACCAGTCACCAGGGTTCGATGGCCGTGATGAGCTATCCGGAGGCGTTGCGATGGGTGTGGCAGGGACGGCATCCCAAGCCGGTGACTGCGGGAATTTCCGGTAATCCGGCGTTGCAACAGATTTATCTTCCCGCGGCGCGATGGGACAAAGTGTTGTCCCGTGCCGGGGGGCTTGGCGATCTGACCTGTGATGCCCAGGGTCGTTTGTATGTTGAGAGTTCCAGCAGCGGTAAAATTTACCGCATTGATCACGGCACGGCGAATCTTTTCGCTAACGTAAGTCCCGGCAGTCAGGGTATCGCGGCCGGGCCGCATACGCGGATTTACGCCCTGGATTCCCGCCGTGGAACTATCGTGGCATTCCGCGCTGATGGCCGGGCAACGTTGGTTGCAGCGCACGTACATGGCAATGATCTTTATGTGATGCCCAACAACGACATCTATGTCACCAATACCGGTGCCGGTACAGTTTGGCTTATTCGCCCCGGCCACAAGGCGATGGAAGTCGCCCACGGTCTTGCCGGCCCAACCGGCATCACCGCCATACCCGGCAACCAATGGCTGGCAATCGCTGAGAGTACCAGTCATTTTGCCATGAGCTATCGGATACAACCCGATGGCACCCTGCGCTATGGCATACCGTTCTATTGGCTTTATCAGCCGGATTCAGCGGCTGACAGCGGCACGGGCCAATTATGCGCTGATCATGACGGATACATCTATTCGGCCACACGAAAAGGCGTGCAGGTTCTGGATCAGGGGATAGGTTCCTGCGACGCCATTTTGCCCATACCCGAAGGGCACAGCCGACGTATCACGGGAATTTGTTTTGGTGGAAAGACGATGCATACGCTTTATGTAACCACCGCCCACAGCCTCTACGCGCGGAACATGAAATCGCAGGGAGCGCAGCCGTGGTAAGAAAATAATTCCGTAATGCTTTCATCCGCGATACGCCCCGATCACCAGGCTGCAACGGCAGAATCGCCGCCCATTCCGCCGACGTGAATCGTTAATGCCAGGAGCAAGGCTTAATCGTATATCGCCTGCTCATAAACATAGATATACATGCCCGGTGATCCTGCATGATTGAGACGCACCGGTAAGACTGCCCCGGGCCTGTGACCGATTCTGCAGCGCGGCGGCACCGCCAGCATTTAGCATTTAGGAGTTAGGAGTTAGGAGTTAGAAGTTAGAAGACCTTGCGAATTTCAAGGTGCCCAAGTTAGGGGGCAAGGTGCCCAAGTTGGGCAAGTTAATGGGAGCGTTGATTCTAGCGGCTTTGGTTCAAGTTGCCCTAGAAACTATGAAGCCGAGCCTTTCGGGGGACGTTGAGACTGGGATAAAATCCCGGTTAACAACGAGCTGACCGCGTAGGTC
>JAJYGE010000063.1 GCA_021785155.1 Planctomycetota bacterium | reverse complement strand
TTCAGGCCATCTTTGAGAATGTCGATGAGCTTAAGCTCGGTTGGCGTCATGAATACTCCATTAAAGTTATTTATCGCCACGAATGACGAATGAAAAAATGCCTTCACAAATCAACCTGCCATTGCAGAAGGCTCGGCCATGGCAACGAAACATAGTGCCCAAACGATGCGTAATTCCGACCCGCATGTCCAATGTATCTCCGGCGCTGGCCGCACCATAAAAAGTGACATCACGCAACGCTATTAACATACCCGAAATGCACTGGCCTGTGGCCATGGCGGTGCTGAGGGTCGGACTTCCGGCGGCGGCGGTCTGGGCGATATATTCAATTATGACCGATCTTGGGAGCCGACCATTCATAAGAAAGGGGTGATCGGCAGCGATACGTTGTTGCCCAATAATAGCGCCATCCGGCTGGGCATACGCAACATTCAGCCAACGCATGAGGCCGAAATGCGGAATATTTCCGGCAAGGTTTTCAGCCATGGGTGTTTTCTCCGGCTGTATTGAATTCCGCTATGGATGACTGAACGACCGTAGGCGATTGGGGTAGACCATTGTCGGTTTTATCTTCGCCAGTCGGATTGGGGCCGCGTGCCAACGCTGCGGAAATCATGCTGCATACCTGCCTTTTGAGTTCACGCTGCGGATGCGCCAGGGTCTGATCCGGATATAAAATTCCCAGCGGTTCAACCAGCAGCGGCACATCAAATACGGCGATCTGCCCCGGTGGCATGCACTCTCCGCTGCCGTGAATGGCCACCGGGATAACCGGCACGTTGGCCTTGCATGCCACAAGGAACGCCCCCTCATGGAAGCGCCCGAGCTTCAAAGAGCGGGATCGCGTGCCCTCGGGGAACACATACATGCTTTGTCCCTGCCGCAGAGCGTCGATGGCCCGATCCATAATATCGGGCTGATCTACCCGCAAGTGCCCGCTTAAAGACATTAGCCAGCCCAGCAAAGGCTGATGAAATGGCCAGTCTTTCGACCAGCAGCGTCCATCGGGAGGAAGTTGAAACATCAGCAGAATGTCTATCGCGGACTGGTGATTGGCAATAATCATGCACGGACCGGAAATCGCCGACCAGTTAAACTCCTTGATCCGCATATTTTTTCCGCAATATCCGCGCATGCCCTGCCGGTAGAACATCCGCACAAGCTTACGCACGATACGCCGCTGATTATCAAAAATCCGGCACCAAACCCACAGAAACGGCCCTAAAATAAGCGTCAAAATGGTCAGGTAGGCGGCGAACCAGGACAATACCATTATGGTCCGCAGTACCACGCGCAGCGTAACGGCGCGGCGCGGGGCCGATTGTGTCAATTGAGTTTCAACATTCTCGGCCATTCTGCCGCACCATACCACGAACGGTTCTTCTACCGACCGCACCAAGATTCTGTCCGATCAGCCTGCCATAGATTCTACGTGCGGCGACGATTCGGAACAAATCAATTACACTTATCGGTAATGACCGCCCGAAGAACCCCAACAATCCGGCTTTCCTGTTTTGGCGCTGCTACCCCGCAGCATGCTACGGCGGAAAGTATTTTTACGGCGTGGCTTTCCGGGGAAGTGGCTCCAAATGTTCCAATACATCAGCCGGATTGCAACATGTGGGAGAAATTGACAACCCAAGCCATCACGGCCGCGCTGCCACCGCTGGAGCTACGCCATGATTGTGGATTGATTCTGGCTACCACCAAAGGCGATATGCAGCCTGTGGAGACATGGTTAAATGCCGATGGTCAAGAACATCGATCGTCCGCCCCACCGCTGCTGTCGGATAATCTCAACAAATTAGCCCAGCGATTTGGTTTTGGTGGGCCGAAAATGGTTGTTTCCACCGCATGCAGTTCGGGGCTGACCGCGATTATCGAAGCGGCCATGCTGGTGCAAACCGGGCAGGCCAAACAGATGCTCGTGTGTGCCGCCGATATTGCCAACGGGTTTATTCAAGATGGCTTTAACGCACTCAAGGCGATCAGTAAAACACGTTGCCGCCCGTTTGATCGACAACGCGACGGCCTGGCTTTGGGATCTGCCGCCGCAGCCTGTCTGGTAACGTCAAGCGATCATCCGCGGCACGCTGGATCTGGCCCGAGCCTCCTATTGGAAGGCTGGGGAATATCGTGCGATGCCACGCATCTCACCGCACCGGATCGGGAGGCATCGGGCTTAATGCGGGCAGTACATTCGGCGATTGCCGGTGTTGACAGCAGAAGCATTGACGCGGTGATTCTCCATGGAACCGGCACCCCCTATAACGATGCCATGGAGGCTTTGGCAATGCGCGGGGTTTTTGCTCACCGCCCCTATTTAACAGCAGCGAAAGGATTTCTTGGCCATACACTGGGGGCCAGTGGCGTAATGGAAACAGCTCTCGCGGCGTGGATGCTGCATCAGCGGGTGGTGCCAGCCATTACCGGCCTGGAGGATCCACAATGGCCCGAGTTAAATTTTGTCCGCCAGGCCACGGGGGCCACTGATTTAAAGCGCGTCCTGAAAACGGCCAGCGGTTTTGGCGGTTTGAACGCCGCAATGATGGTCAGCATGCCGGAACCCGCGGAGAATTGAACCATGAATGACATATATATGTATACTATTGTAGCCCAACAGGGCAACACGCCCATTCATCTGGCCGGGAATAATGATAGTTATTCCGCG
>JAJYGE010000123.1 GCA_021785155.1 Planctomycetota bacterium | reverse complement strand
TTGGGGATTTGAGATTGGGGATTTTGCGGATGTAAGAACCATCCGCTGCCCGGCAACCACGCCGGAAAGAATTTCACGCATCGTGCCAATATGTCGCCCCGGTTGCACGGTTTGACGCACCAATTGTCCATGGACAATTAACGTCACGAGATCCAGTTGTCCAATATGTTCAATGGCCGCCTCCGGCACCACCAGAACGTTATGCGAGGTGGTGGGAATAATCAGGTTGCCATACATGCCCGGCCACACGCCGGATGGAAAATTGGCGGCGGCTTTGACGATAAAACTGCGGCTTTCCGCATTAACCCGCGGCACAATTTGCCGGATTCGCGCCTGGACTGTCGTATGCAATCCCTCCAGGCGCACGGGCATTTTCTGGCCCAGATGCAGCGCCGACGCCAGAGATTCCCGCACCACCGCCGCAAGCTGCAAGTGATGCGGATCATAAAGTTTAGCCAGCATCTGACCCGGCATAACAGTATCACCGACACTCACAAATTTTTGCATCACAATGCCATTGATCGTCGAGCGGATCGTGGCATAGCCCAGTACCGCGTGTGCGGCCTGCATTTCCGCTGACGCATGGGCCAGATTCGCCTGATCTGAAGCCACTGCGGTATTGGCAACATCCATGGTGGCGGTTGTGACATCACCAGTGGCAAGCAGTGTTTTATCCCGCTTCTGGTCGATGATCGCCTGACGTAATTGCGCTTTGGCCAACAATACAGCCGCGGCGGTCTGCGCCAATTGCGCCTTGAGCTGCGCCGCATCCAAACGCACCAGCACCTCCCCTTTTTTAACCTTGGCTCCAGCAATTAATCGACTGTACACAATTCGGCCGACAATGCGCGGCGTCAGCAGCACGGGCGCAATGGGTCTGATGGTGCCCACCGCGCGGAGATTCCGCGAAACGCTTTGAACTGTCGCGGTTGCCGTAGCTCCGTTGAACGGTTTACCCGCGTTCACGGGTAGAGACCCGGGCGTAATTTTAGCTTTCAAAGCACCGGTGCTCCAAAGCATCAGTGCCACCACCAGGAGTATGGCCAGAAGCACCTCTGCGATGCGCCCGGCAATACGGGCCATATTTTTCAGTTGGAGCCGGCGTTTCGCCATGATCCACGCTCCCGATTTAAAACTGTCACAAACTCAAGACAACAGCCGTTGCCGTTTTACGCCTGATGCGTTTGCTTCAAGCCACATTGTCCCAGAATTTTCTCCGCGGGGCAAAAGCCCGTGAAGGCCGATTGGATCAGGTTCAAGCCGATAAATACGGCCAGCAGCAACCACCACTGATTAACCCATACCGCCAAGGCCACGCTGATAAGCACCATTGCACCGGCCACGATACGTACACCACGTTCAACTGTCATAAGAACACCTCAATAAAATTCGGCACACAAACAAGTTGATGCGGTGCCGATTACCACAGCAACCGACCACATCCACCAAGATGCGGCCTTAGGGAATTTGCGAAGCAGCAAGCAACGGCTCGCCTAGAACATTGTATGCGGTCAAGAATGTTCCAGACCCAAGCAGCCCCGCCGCCTCATTCTTTATATTCTTATATTCTTATTTAACGATAAAGTCAAATGACGATAAATGATATAAAAAAAGTCCCGCAGGGTTCAGCCTGCGGGACGGGGTTGTATTCTGCATGACGAAGGTGTGAGCCGTTAAGAAGGAGAATGGGACTTTGGCGCTATGGCTCAGCGAATGGCTGCGGGATAAACCGCCGCGCCCCTCTGGTTCATGCAGCTTGTTGTTGCACACTATCGCTTACTGGCCCGGCGGCGGGCCATGACGATGCGGACGGCCCTTCTTTAATGTAATTGTTCCGGCATCCGCAACGGCACCGACTGCCACTGCGACGGGCTTTCTAATATGACCAAACCCGACACCACGATCAAAGACCACGACGTGATACTTACCGATCGGAGCATTGTTGACCGTAAACGTACCATCATCGGCGGTTTTGGTGATTCCCACCACCAGCGTCCGCTTGATCCAAAACGTTTGGCCCGGTTGAACCTGATTGGGTTTCATGCCGCCGTGATGGCGCGGTGGACGACCCGGTATCCGCATTACGCGAACCATCGCACCACTGACCGGATTGCCGCTGGAATCAACCACTTTGCCCGTGAGAGTGCCCGTTGCATCCGTGCCGGTGCCAGCCGCGACCTGCGCCTGCACAACTTGCCGCGACACCATCGTGGCCATCGCTCCCACCAGAAAAACCGCCAGTAACGCTACTACAAACCTACGCATAAAGAACTCCTTGGAATGAATTGAAAACGTCAAATTCGGGCCATCGGACCACCCGATTGAACCCTGAATCGTTTCCTACATTGGAGCCAAACGCGCCGATTCTTCTAAAGTTACAATCGGTCAGCAATTTAAATTCTGCACGGCCAGACGTGGGGATGTTTATCGAGCTGGATCCTCGGCCATGGCCGCCGGATCATAACGTTGCGCGATGGGCATGCGCCGGCCAAAGCCAAAAGCGCGGGAAGTCACTTTTAGTCCTGGCGGCATTTGTTTGCGTTTATATTCATTCCTATCCACCAGCCGGGCCACATGTAGAACCACCTGTTTATCAAAACCCTCACGGATAATGTCCCAGACCGATTTTTCTTCCTCCACGTAACGCAGCAAAATGGAGTCCAGCACGGGGTAAGG
>JAJYGE010000513.1 GCA_021785155.1 Planctomycetota bacterium | reverse complement strand
TCTCCCAACCACTACGAGCATTTTTCAGGAAATTCATAATCTTGGGAATTGGGTTGTAAACTATGATGAACTCTTAGACCGCCGCCAGCTTCTGAACCAGCGCGTCAAGGTCATCCGATGCAAGCAGGATACTACTCAGGGCCGGAGCGTAATAATCTCGTCAACAGCACCGCTCGGCCTCCTACGCTCGATGGTATTAGGGAGGGTCAGGGATCTGAATCTCGGATTCGACGATGGAATCTGCCGTGACATTGCTGAGAAATTTATCAGTGACGCGAACGAGATATCCGGGGACATCGTCTTACGTGCGGCCAAGCGTGGACGCAATGCCAGCGAACTCATGGGGGTCGTTCTTAGCAGGCATATAGTTCGCCATGAGCTTGGAACCGGGCGACGGTTCGGCTGGTACTTCCTTGACGATTACGCCGAATGGCTCGGGCAGCGCGAGGAACAGATCGCCGACGTTCTGGCTCTTTCACCGGAACAGACCCCGGACGGGAACCTTCAGCTGGCCGTGATCATTTCGGAATCAAAATGTATTAGCGTGGAGAGTTTGGCGACGAAACGTAAGGAATCGCAAAAGCAACTACGCGACACGGTTCGCCGGATCAATGACGCAATCTTTGGAGATCCAAAGCGACTGGATCGCGACTTGTGGCTTTCCCGCTTTTCGGACCTTATTCTCGGTGGGATACAATTTCCGGCGACAGCTCCGATCAATTTAGCTGCGTGGCGTAAGGCGGTGCGCGAGGGCGGGTGTGCTATCCACCTGCGGGGGTACTCGCACATATTTGTTTCCGGGCCGTCTGACTCTGGTGAATGTTCAGATTTTGTGGCGGTGGCTGAATCGGAGCAATCCTTCCAGGAGGTTTTCTCACGGCCCAAGCTTCGCGAGGTCGTCTTGTCCTATTGGAAAGGTGTGGACCCGATGGGAATCAGGAAGAGCATCGCTGGGGAAGACATTTGGGGCGAGCAAAGCTACCGCAGGCCCTCGGACCGCGTTCAAATCACGCTGCGCCGAAGCGCCGATGATGAACCGTCGGAGGGGGATGGCGGTGCTTCTGCGCGCGGCCCTACCGCTCCGCCGCCTGCGCCCGTTGCACCAGCGTCGAGGGTGCCCGCGGCCCCGGCAACGGAGATCCAACCCGCGGATAAAGTGTCGGTTGGGCCGCTAGCCCCAACGTGGGCGTATGCCGGCATCACGGAGGTTTTTGACCAATACGAGGGCGGAACACGTGACGGCACCGACGACACCGATTGGCTCCGGCAGGCTGAAGGGCTATGTAAGGGGGCGTTGCAACAGTTCCAACTTCAGTCCAGGCTGGTGGCCAGCGCGCTGACCCCCAATGCAGCGCTATTAAAGTTCCAAGGGAGCGCCAACCTGACCGTTGAGCAAGTGATGCGGCGGCGGTCGGAATTTTTGACCACGCACAGACTGAACGTGATTTCTGTCCGGGCGGAGCCTGGAGTCGTGGCTATTGCCATCGCTCGGCCCCGCCGGCGAGTGTTGCAACTGCCGGAAGTCTGGAAGAACTGGAACCCCGATTGTTCAGAAGGGAACCATGATCTGTTAATTGCGGTTAAGGAGGAGGACAGCCAGCACCTTTTCCTCTCCCCTAAATTGAACGCACCACACACACTTATCGCAGGTTCGACCGGCAGCGGAAAATCCGTCCTGATGCAGAATCTTATTCTCGGCATCGCCTGCACGAATACCCCGCAGCAAGCGAAAATCATTTTGATTGATCCGAAGCTGGGCGTGGATTATTTCGCGTTCGAGGGACTGCCTCACCTACAGGGCAGCATCATCGACAACCAGGGAGATGCCGACAGCAAGCTCAGCGAGCTTGTTGCGGAAATGGATCGCCGCTATCGCGTGTTGAGAGAAAACCGGGTGTCAAATGTATTCGATCTTAATAAAAAGCCCGACGCCACCGAGCGGCTACCGCTGTTGTGGGCCATTCATGATGAGTTCGCGGAGTGGATGATGACGCCGGAATACGCCGAGTCGATATCGAATGTAGTTGGCCGACTGGGCGTAAAGGCCCGCGCTGCGGGAATATCCCTTGTGTTCGCCGCCCAGCGCCCCGACGTAAATGTTATGCCGATGCAGCTCCGTGCCAACCTCGGCAACCGGCTAGTTCTCCGCGTGGATAGCGAAGGGACCTCGGAGATCGCGCTGGGCGAGAAAGGTGCCGAGCGACTGCTTGGCAAGGGCCATTTGGCGGCCAAGCTTGAGGGAACTCCGGAAATCACGTTCGCACAGGTACCATTCGTCGATAGTGAATTGATCGCGCGTGTCGTGGCGCAGGTCAAACGGGTGAACACTGTTGATGCTTGAGGCCCGCGGCGGCGGTAAGGTAGCTCAGCTCGGCCAGCCAAACCGGGCTGATTTTTCTGGTACGCCCCAGCGGCTTCGCCACCTATCAGGCCCTGGAACTTTTTGCCCGCAATAAACACTACGCGGTGGATTGGCACCCCAGCCATACCAAACGCACGTTCATTTTCCACCTCGTCACCTCGGTCTCCCGGCAATAACCGATATTACTGACCAATACCGCAACTACTGCCCACTACGGAAACCTCCTCCTCCGCCCACCTCGGTTTCCTCGTGGTTCACAAAAACTCTTTGCGTCGCTGCGTCCTTTGTTTCCTGGTGGTTCATAACACCTCCGCCGCCAGAGCAGATGTTCTCTGGGTTGTAAAGCGAGTTTTTTTCAAATTGTTCAATTGCGAATTCATCTGGTTTTCTCCATTCTAAAGTTAGTCATACGATCTGGGCCGTGGCGTTTCCGGTTGCTGACGCAGGGGAAACCCGGCGCGGAGCCTGTCGATTTAACCCTGTTTTGTGCGACCCCACCCCCATTTTTAGAGCGCCAAGGCCAGTTGCGAGCAAGATATTTTACTAAATCAACTGGCCCCGCGCCGGGACGGTCGCAAGATAAGGTATCCCTGCCGTCTACTTGCTACTCCCTCAACACCGACGACTGCCGCGCGTTTTACGCGGCAGTCGTCGGTGTTGAGAAAGGAGTAATGAGTGCTCCGTCACGCCTAAATATTGGCATATGGACGGAGGGCCAAGAGGGGGGCATAGGGTGATTCGTCATGCCTGGCGATTGACACCGCTTATTGGAGATTTGACAACCTTGCGTTAAGATACGGTGAAAATCGTTGGGATAATGGATGATGACTGATACCGCAACACTTGTAAATACCGCCTCTGCCGATCTGATTACAACCATTGAGCAGCTTCGCGCGGTGCTGCCGGCCATTCCGGATGCCCTGGCCGCCGACATGGCCAGAATTGCGGCGCGTTTTACATTCCGTCTGCCCCGGTTTTATGCCGAAAAAATTCTTATTAATGATGTCAATGATCCGCTGTGGGCATTGGCTTTGCCCAACGAAGGGGAACTCATGGATACCGGCGATGAACGCTGGGATTCGTTTCAGTTGGCGGATCGGGCGGTTGATCATCCGCGCTGGATACAAAAATACCGCTATGAGGCCCTCTTGCGCGTTACGGATTTCTGCAGCGGGCTGTGTCGATATTGTTATCTGAAAAATCGTGATGTAACGCCGGGTAGAATTACACAGCAGGAAATTGATGCGATGTTTGATCAGGCGGAAAGGTCATCGCAACGCCGGGAATTGCGTGAAATTATCTTAAGCGGCGGAGATCCGCTGGCGGTGCCGGCACCGGTGCTGGAACATATTGCGCTGCGCATGGATCGACTGAATAAGACCGTTTCCCGGCGGATCACGGTGACCATTCACACCCGCGAGCCGGTATGGTATCCACAGCGCATTCTGGACAACACCGCGCTGCATAAGGCGCTGAAAAAATTATCGCCATCATCATATATTCTCCATGTTGTGCATCCGCGCGAGGTGACGCCGGATCTTCATGAAGCCATGCTGGCCCTGACCGAACTGGCTGATACACGCCGCCCGCTGATGATGACGCAACATCCACTGTTTCGGGGCATTAATAACGATGCCGGAACCATTACCGAGATGTATGATCGTATGGATGCCGGGCCGGTGGTTTTTAAGCCCTATTATCTGATTCATCCCTTTCCGGATGGCACATTGCCGCAACATCGGCTGGCACTATTGGAAAGCCAGCGGATTCTACGCGATCTGGCTTCCGCCCCGGGTACCCGCGTGCCATTGCTTACTATTCCGACTCCCATGGGCAAATGCGTGATTGGGCCGTATGAGCAACTTGTGGACCGCGGCGGCTATTATCTGTTGCACACGAAGGATGGCGTACCGGTTCAGTACGCCATCAGTCCCACGTATGATCCCGCGGAAACGCGGGAATGCATCCCGACCATGCCGGAGATACATCGTGCTGCAGTCAGTAAAACTGCACCATGATATTCGCATTTGCGGATTTAATTAAAAAATAACCAATTTCACTGATACTTTGTTGCGTCAGCATCCGATAATCACATTAGACGTCCATCTTTGTCTATTCGGCCATGGATTGTTAATTGCCGGGATGAGGCGTTCACCCATCGTGAAGGAGCGCGATATTATGCAGGAATACGAAAATCTTAAACAGCTCATTGAGCACGTTGCCGAGGACATTGCCAAAGCGGAAGGTGGCAATAAAAATGCGGGGACGCGCGTGCGCAAGGTCATGCAGGAAATCCGCCAGAGCGCACAGAGCATCCGCGTGAAGATTTTAGAGCTTCGCGGTCAGGAGCAGTCGGCAACACCGGAAGAATCCAGCCCTCCGACGAGCTGATGGAATTTCCTCCCGGTGCTCCCGGGTAGTTGGGAACACTATCGGCATTGGGCGACAGATCGCCAGCTTGGAGAATTGCCGGCGCTGGCGGGAAGCCCCGTCAGCGGTTTGCCTGTTATTTTCTACGTTCAGGCGATTGGCCGCGGACGGTCAGCATCAGGTGTTGGCGGGAATGTTCAACCGACACTGCTTATTTCCAAATCTCGGAATTTACCGGATTGTCCGGTCGGCGGCCTTCCACCATTGCAATGACATTGTGTGCCGCCATCACAGCCATGCGCGTGCGCGTTTCTTCCGTGCCGCTGCCGATATGCGGAAGCAGTATCACATTTTTCAGTTCCATCAGCTCCGTCGCAACTTTCGGCTCGTGTTCAAACACATCCAGGCCGGCGGCACGGATGCGTTTTTCCCGCAGCGCCCGCAGCAGTGCCATCTCATCAATTAAAGGTCCACGGGCGGTATTGATAACAATCGCTCCCGGCTGCATGAGTTGCAGTTGTTGAGCGCCTATCAAATGGCGTGTTTCCGCCGTCAGCGGGGCATGCAATGAAATAAAATCCGCCTGGCGTAAAATATCGGTCAAGGGCGCATACATCGCGCCGGTTGATTGCTCCAGTTCCGGTTTGCGGTTCCGCGCAGTGTACAAAATCCGCATGTGAAAGCCGGTTGCCATCTCCGCCACGCGTGTGCCAATTCGTCCGGCCCCGATAATCCCCAGTGTTTGTCGGCATATTTGTGTGCCCAGAAACTGCATTGGTTCCCAGCCAATCCATCGACCAGTGCGCAAAAACGCATCCGCCTCCACGACCCTCCGGGCGGTGGCGAGAATCAAAGCGAACGCAACTTCCGCGGTGGCATCGGTCAGCACATCCGGGGTGTTGGACACACCGATGGTGTGTCGCGTGCATGCCGCTATATCAATATTATTAAAGCCCACGGCATAATTGGCGATGCCGCGTAACTTCGGGCAGGCTTCAATCATCGCGGAATCGATATGATCCGTAAGCATGGTCAGCCAGCCGTCGGCATGTTGGCCCAATTCGAGCAGTTCCGTCGGGGTTAAATTGCGATCTTTTTCGTTGACGATAACTTCCCCAGCCGCCTTGAGAACTTCCAACCCCGCCTGCGGGATTTTTCGTGTTACCAGAAATTGATGGGCCATGGCATTATCTCCAATATCAACAGTGCTCAAAAAATTCGGCGATTCAGCCGCGGCCCGAGGCGCGTGGCGAGTTCATAGCCGATGGTATCACATTTCTCCGCCAGGCGATCCATGCTGATCGGTGACGCGGGATCATCAGATATCAGTGTCACCGCATCGCCCACACGGGCTTCGGTATCGGTAATATCCACCACGGTTTGATCCATGCTGACGCGTCCGACGACCGGCAACTCCCGGTTTCCCAGCAACGCAAAGGACCGGTTGGACAATGCGCGCGGATAGCCATCGGCATAGCCCACGGGCACAACCGCCAGGCGGCTGATGCGCGCGGTGACAAACGTATGACCATAACCCACGCCCACACCGGTGGCGCATTGATGAATCGCGGTAATTGGAGCAGTCAGGCGGGCGATGGGTGAAATCGCGGTAATCGGTGTGGCCAACGACGGCAGCAATCCATACATGCCAATGCCAAGCCGCACCATGTTCAGAGCATTTAATCCATCGTGCCAGATGCCGCCGGAATTGTGGGCATGTAACAGCAGTTGCGGATCGCGTCGTCGCTGGGCAAAAGTGGCGTGAATAAACGCTGCGAACTGGGTGGAATTGGCCGCGTGGCCAGGCTGATCGGCATGCGAAAAGTGCATGAAAATGCCCTCCAGCCGAATCGCGGATAAGGCCCGGACATGTTCAACAAGTGTCGGCAATTGATCCAGTGTTACGCCCTGCCGCGTCAGGCCGGTGTCCACCTGTATATGCACCGGCAGCGGTACAGTTGCGCCGCGGTGCAGCAGATGTGAACTTAGGTACGATGCGGATGACATGTCGGTTATCGTCACCCGCACCCGCCCCGACGACAAAAGTGCATCCACACGCTGGGGTAAATCGGTCGATTCGGGCGTTAGAACAACCGGTGCCAAAACGAGAATCGGTAAATCACGGTTCAACCGGGCCACCGCATCGGCTTCTTCCAGGGAATAGACACATAGCCAGGAAATGCCCGCCTCCGGCAGCAATGGAACAATCTGACCCAGGCCATGGCCATACGCATTGGCCTTCACGGTCGCCCCCAGCGCGACATGATCCGCCAGGCGGGATCTAAACGCCCTGATATTGTTCCGCAGACGCGCGGCGGAAATTTCCAGCGTTCCATTCTGAGAAATCATGTCGGTAATTCTTTCGTGGCACGACGTAAACGATCTTCAATGGCGGACCAAACACCATCGGTTGTTTCCGGGCATTGTACAATCAGCACATCGCACCGCCTGCGATCCAATTCGCGCAACGCCGCATACATGGCTTTGGCGCACTGTTGAGCGTTGGCGGGCAGGACAATTTTCTCTTTTATTTCCGCCGGAGCGGCAAAGCCGTCGAAGCACAATAACCCGATGCGCTGATCCCGTCTTGGTTCAAGATACGTTCTTAATGCGGCGGAATCCGAGGCATAAAAGCGGTAGGCCGCGGTGCGCGGGGCATAATGGCGTTCCAATAAGCCCGGACTTTTTAATTCATCCGTTTCAGATATTCCGGCGCGACCGGCCGGAACTGCAACATCGGGTGCCAGTCCCGCCTGGCGCAGAGAGCTTGCCAGCATCGCCTGCGTTATTGCGCCGGGCCGCAATATCATGGGAACCGCGCTGGTCATATCCACCACCGTGGATTCCAAACCCACGTCACAGGGGCCGCCATCAAGTATCAGCGGTATGTGTCCATCGAGTTCATCGGCGACGTGCTGGGCCGTGGTGGGTGAGGTATATCCGGAGCGATTGGCACTTGGTGCGGCGATGGGGCGCTTTGACTCCCGCAGCAATGCCAACGCCACCGGATGATTGGGGCATCGAATTGCGACCGTTTTGTTTCCGGCGGAAACAGCCGGGCTGATGCGGTCATTGCGCTGGAGCACCAGAGTCAATGGACCGGGCCAGAATGTTTTGGCGAAGATTACCGCCATGGTCGGAAACCGCCGGGAATATTCCATGGCTGCCGCATAGTCCGGTACATGGACGATCAAGGGATTATTTGCGGGTCGTCCCTTGACCTGATAGATCCGCTGAATGGCGGCGTTATTACCGGCATCGGCACCCAGGCCGTACACCGTTTCCGTGGGAAATGCGACAAGTTCTCCGCACCGGATCAATTCCGCGGCTTCATGCACACCGGAAACAGCGGATTCAATGCGGGTCAACACGGTCGTGATTCTTCAATCATGGTTCTTATGGACAATGCGGGCCGCGGCCAGTTCCGCGTCACCACCCGACAATATTATATCCACCATCGACATACAGGGTTTCACCCGTCACGCCGGAGGACAGATCGGAACACAGATAAAGCGCGGCTTTGCCCACATGGATCGCCGCCTCATCGACGTTCCATGGCAGCGGTGATTTTTCGGTGTAATGCGCCATCATTTTATCAATATCCCCGATGCCCCGGGCGGCCATGGTTTTAATGGCACCGGCACTGATGGCGTTGACCCGAATATGTTTTTCATCGCGGCCCATTTCCGCGGCCAGATAGCGCACGGTGCATTCCAGAGCCGCTTTGGCCACCGCCATGACATTGTACATGGGGATATATTTTTCCGCGCCCAGATAACTCATCGTGATAATGGAGCCGTTGGGATTCATCACCGGCAGGGCTTCCCGGGCCATGGCCAGGAGCGAATAGGCGCTGATGTCGAGTGCTGTTTTCCAGGCGTCGCGGGTGGTTTGCAGAAAGGGGTTGTGCAGCGATTCCGCCGGGGCGAACGCCAGAGAATGCACCAGAATATCAAACGTGCCGAACGCCTCGGCGGCCCGCTGAAAGGCGGATTTAATATCGTCGTCCCGGCTGACGTCACAGGGGGCCAGAAATTTGGGCTGGAACCGCTCCACGGCCTTGACCACGCGACGTTCAATTTTTTCGCCGGGCAAATGTGAAAAGCCCAATTCACACCCCGCCTTATGAAGTTGTTCGGCAATATGCCATCCGATGGAATATTCGTTGAGCACGCCGAAAATAAACGCTTTTTTACCCGCCAGCATGGACATACAGTAATACCTCTTGTTTGAGATTCTTTTCCGGTAACAGCCGCTTTCAGCGCGGATAATCTCCGCGCAACAATTGAATCGTGGAGGACCTTTGCGAGGCGCGGAACACCGCAGCCCCCGCCACGAGAACATCTGCCCCCGCCTCCAATGCATCATGTGCGGTACGAATACCGATGCCGCCGTCGATGGAAAGGCGCTGTCTCGGTTCCCGATCTTTCTTCAATGTTCGTACCTTGTTGAGGACTTCAGGCATAAAACTCTGGCCGGTAAAGCCCGGATGAACGCTCATCACGAGCACCAGATCGACCTCTTTGAGAACGGCATTGACCGCCTCGGGCGGGGTTGCGGGGTTTAATGATATGCCCGCCGTGGCACCGAGATCATGAATGCGTTTGATCAAATCCACCGCACTGAAACGGGTCAGGCCCGGTGCCTCAATATGAAAGGTAATATTTCCGGCTCCGGCCTCAATAAACGGTTTAACAAAATCCTGCGGATCGGTCACCATCAGATGCACATCCTGCATCAGGCGGCACGCCTTGGCCAAGGCCAGCACAATGTCCGGTCCCATCGTCAGATTCGGTACGAAATGACCATCCATGATATCCACATGGAGAAGGTCTGCTCCCGCCTGTTCAACATCGGCGGCTTCCTCCGCCAGACGGCCAAAGTCGGCGGCTAATATGGATGGTGCCACCAGCGGGAGGTGCGGCGGACGCAAAAAAATGCTGTTCATTCTCCAGGCATCCCATTGTTTCCAACAAAGCCACCGTTGACGGAAATTACACGATCAACCCGGTTCCGTCGCGGTTTCCGCTTCTTTCGAATGGGTTGGTTTTCGGCTCCTGCGGGCGGGCGGTACGGCGCTGGCAGGCACTTGATCCCAATTCGATCCACATTGAATCATACCGTGTCCAGGATATCGATGCACGGAAATCCGCGCCCTTCCATAAATTCCAGGCTTGCGCCGCCGCCGGTCGAAACGTGTGAAACCTTGTCCGCCAGATTAAATTGCTCAATGGCCGCCGCCGAATCACCACCGCCTATGATCGTCGTGGCCCCACGACCTGTGATGTCCGCCAGGCTTTCCGCCACCGCCCGTGTACCGGCCTGGAAGGGCTTTTTTTCAAACACGCCCATGGGGCCGTTCCACACCACGGTTCGGGCTGACTTGATCCGGCTCTTATAATCCGCGATGGTCTTTGGGCCGATATCAAGTCCTTCTTTATCATCGGGAATTTTGCCTTCCACCACGGCGGTTGCCGCGCTGTCGGAAATCTCCGATGCCACCACGGTATCCACCGGCAGTACCAGTTTTCCTTCTCCTTTGGCCAACAGATCGGCGGCCAGATTCACCTTATCCCGTTCGGCCAGAGATTTGCCAATTTGCTTGCCCTGTGCCAGAAAAAAAGTATAGGCCATGGCACCGCCAATCAGGATGGTGTCCGCTTTCTTCAGCAGATTTTCAATGACCGCAATTTTATCGGAAACTTTCGCTCCACCCAGAATGGCGATAAAAGGCCGATTCGGATGATCCAAAGCCTCACCCAGAAATTTCAATTCCTTTTCAATGAGGAATCCGATCACGCGTTTACCCGGACCCAGTATTTCCGCAACACCGTAGGTGGAGGCATGTTGACGATGGGCGGTGCCAAAAGCGTCATTGCAGTATACATCCCCCAGCTTGGCCAATTGTGCCGCAAAGGTGGGATCATTTTTTTCTTCCCCCTTATGAAAGCGCGTGTTTTCCAGCACCACCACGTCGCCATCGGTCATTTGAGCAATCAAGGCTTCGGTCGCCGGACCAACGCAATCCGGGGCCAGCTTAACGGGCTTCTTGAGCAACTCACCCAGATGGGTCGCCGCCGGCTGCAGTGAAAACTTTGCTTCCGGCCCGGATTTTGGACGTCCCAGGTGACTCATGAGGATGGCTTTGCCGCCGCGTTTGATAATGTTTTCAAGGGTGGGCAGCGCGGAAACAATCCGGCGGTCATCGGTAATTTTCCCCGACGCATCCAGGGGTACATTAAAATCCACGCGTACCAGAACTCGTTTGCCCTTCACATCCATCTGAGAAATCGCTTTCTTTGCCATGTTCATTTACCTGCCAAATACCAATTTTTTCATCCCGCGGCCCGTTGGCCATGCGGAAACAGCAAGTCATGCTAGGAAATACCACGCAAGCGGTCAAGCGGACCAACTCCCAACCCGGATGTGTGACACCTTACGCGGGTTACGCATACCGCAACAGTCTATCCGCAGCGCACCGTGGGAATACCCGGTACCGCTTTCCTCCCAACACGAGCCGCCGTTACGGCGCGGTTTTACGGTTCCCGCGTCCACTACGGCCATGGGATGAATCCCGTGGCCGTCAAACGCAGTTGTGGTGGTGAACGTTGCATCGCCGCACCCGCGCGTGGCGGTCATCCGCCCCGAGCGTACACCAACGGCACCGCATTATCATGACGGTGCTCCGGGGGTATTGTGTTTGCGGGGCAATACAGCCATACCCGCGTAAAGTGTCACGCAGCCTCCCAACTGCCAACTCCCAGCTCCTAACGCATGGTGGCCCCTTCTTCGACCTGCGACGTCGCGGCTGACGGTATCGGTTCTATAACGCCATGGTCGCCTTCATGGCCGAAGAAGCGGTAATAGAGGTAAATGTTCAGCGTCATGACGCCGGCGAAGATAAAAAACGGCATTTCAATCTCGGATATATCAAATAAGAAACCCGTACAGATCATCGCTATGGATGACGCGGAGAGCCGTGAAACCTGATTCATCGCCAGAGCGCGGCCCATGCTGCCGCCATCGACCCGGCTGATTAAGGCGGACTGCTGGGCGGGCAGCGCGGCAATACGTAAAGCCGGTGTGAGCAGATAGATGATCACACCGATAAACAAATTGTGCCACATCGCCATCACCACCAGCAAAGCGGTACCCAAGGCCCGGGTGAAGGTAATGCTGCGCACAAACCCCAATCGGCGTTCCAGTGCCGGTGCCGTCAGCAGGGCAATGGCACCCAGAATACTTCCGATGGCGGTGTAAACCGCCATGCGCGATTTGGAGAGATGATACACCAGCACAAAAAATGGAATAAGAAATGGCGTAATTAATCCCTGGCTTAAGCCATTGAGCGATCCGGTGATGCTGAAGTGACGAATGGCACGCCGCGATTGCTTGACCGGCACGGAAGATATTGCCGGCTTGTCGGGCAGGCGAAGTGCCAGTATCGCCGCCGTTCCCGCCAGTGAAATGATTCCGGCCGCCAGAAACGCGCTGCGGGTGGAAAAGTAGTGGACCATTAAAGCCCCGCCCGCGCCGGCCACGCCGCTAAGAAATGCCAGAGCGGAATAATACTGCGTGCGGTTGGCCGGGGTTGAAAGTAACGCGATGATCGCCGTCTGCACTGGTTGAGCGGCTCCACCGACGCCGCCACCGATAAGTGAACCATTGGCGGCAAACCCGCCAATAATGGCGGCGGCGATGAGCATGGGAAAAGACGTATTGCCATAGACCATCAGGGCGCTAAGCGGCAGCATGATTCCTGTAATGATCATCGTGCCCTTATAACTCCACCGATCCGCCAGATGTCCCGTTGCGATGGCCAGAATTGCCGTGGACATCACACCCGCCACGTACAAAATCCCCAGCGTCAGGCTGCTGTCATGTAACGTATTGAGCACCAGATAGGGCAATGCCACGATGATCATGCCCGCGGCCATGCTGCGTGTAATCCGAAAAAATATCAGCAGGGCCAGACTGCCGCGTTGGATGATCCGGACGGGTGGAAACGGCGCGGGTGTTGCGACAATGTCTTTGAAATCCGGATTTTCAGAATCCTTTTCATTGTTCATAGTATCCTATTATAGCACACAATCTGGAAACTTTTAATTCAAAAATGCAACTATTTAATTGCACATGCGTGATACCGCATGAACGTCGGCCCGGTCCTGGCGGGAGTTGTTGATACTATGCAGGCGCTGCTAGTGCTCTGTCACGCCTAAATATTAGGATTGACGGAGGGCCAGGGGGTTGTGGGCGCGAAGGGAGGAGGAAAGTGTATGGGAACATACATTGACGACGAGCGCCAAAGCCCACGGCCTCCTGGCCCCCGCCCCG
>JAJYGE010000239.1 GCA_021785155.1 Planctomycetota bacterium | reverse complement strand
GGAGAGAATCAGCGGATTGGAACTTCCAAGCCTGGGCAGTTGCCAACTCAATACGACGTCCGCCTGCCAGCCGGGGATGCTATCAACTCCTTGCAGCCCTTTTACATTTTGGTGCGTATCCCCGGAAAGCACCTCGGCAAGAATCGACACCCGCTTTTGACGCAACCAAAACTTCGCCAAGGCTATTTTTTCAGCCATGGGCATAAATCGAACGTTTAAAGCGAAATGCACAAGCGCTTTCTGAAATTCCAACGCGCGAACAATTTGTGATCGTTGCTCTGCGCCTTTTACGCCGGTCAGCTTCCGCATCTGTTCCGCAAACGCCTTGTTCGCAGCGCTTTGCGCGTTATCAGAAATCTGCCAGTTCGCGGAAGTTAATCCTATAATCGCGTTGGAGTATGCGGACGGATTAAACGGGACCACCACGTTAGTCGTTGCGGCGGAATTTGTAGCGTCACCCCCATGCCCGGCGCGAGCAAAGGCGGTGGATGCGACGGCCAATATAAAGCATCCAGACAGGACTATTGGCAATCCAGAGATGTTAGGCAATACTTCCCGTTGGCGTCCGAAAATAGTCATAACCGGCTCCGATGAGAATTTTGCGGGTGGCGCGCTATGAGTTTACGACGGGCGATGGCCTGACGCAAACTCCACCGAACACGCAACCGCTGTGGTTTTAATCATGCCATCATGGCGATCCCACTCGATTTTGAAACCGACACGCAATACATGCCTAATTTATAAGCACATAGAAATCTTAAAATGCCGTTAACCATACAAATTCGACTAAATATTAGGCATGCCTATTCTTGGTGCAAGGCCGGGTTCATATTGATTGCGGCTCAACTATCGTAACAATCCACGGCTAAAAAAGGCCCTGTGTAATAATCATAAGTAAAGTTTTTATATGACTTTACATATCGTTTATTCCATCTATTTTATCCTCGGGTTATGCCCTCTGCTATTTTTTTCGCCATTGCTTACCCCTTGCGCACGGCGTTTGCATAGTACAATAGCAGATGGCTGTTGCGCGGCAGTAGCTCGGTTTTGGTTTGAAACTGGGTCGTGCGGACGGAATATACTGCCAGTAGTTGCGGAGGTTGGCATCATGGGTCGCGCGGAACTTGAATTGACCATTCTTACTGAAATTGGCCGGGTGCTTTCGTCAGGCTTGGACCTGCACGCTGTCTTTGATCAGACCATGCGCGTATTGGCCGATCGGCTGGGCATGGAGCGTGGCTCCATGGTGCTGTTGGACTCCGCCACTGGAAAATTACAAATTGAAGCCGCGCTGGGCCTCACCATGAACGAAATTCAGCGTGGCCGGTATGATGTCGGCGAAGGCATTACCGGGCAGGTGGTGGCCACTGGAAAGCCGCGGGTGGTGGAGGATATAAGCAAAGACATGCAGTTTCTCAACCGCACCGGCGCACGCGTCCCGGTACCCGGCCAGGTAACCAGTTTTATCTGCGTGCCGATTCTTATTGAGTCCAAAGCTTGTGGTGCCTTGTCCGTGGACAAGCAGTTTGTGGATATTGATACGCTGGCCAACGACCAGCGCCTTCTGGAAATCATCGCCGCATTTATCGCCCAGGCCATTAAAATCAGTTCCATTGTCGCCACCGAGCGGGAAGAATGGCTGGAGGAACGCCGACAGCTCCGCAGCACCCTGCAAAGCAAATACAAGTTTGACAATATCATCGGCAGCGCCCCGAGCATGTTGGAGGTATTTGACACCATCGCCCAAGTGGCTACGAGTAGGGCGACGGTATTGCTGCTGGGGGAAACCGGCACCGGAAAGGAACTTATCGCCAAGGCCATTCATTTTAATTCCAGCCGGTCCGACAAGCCTTTTATCCGCATGAATTGCGGCGCTCTAAGCGGTACGCTATTGGAATCCGAGCTTTTTGGCCACGTCAAAGGCAGTTTCACCGGTGCCATTCGCGATAAGATCGGCCGCTTTGAAGCGGCCCATACCGGCACCCTTTTTCTTGATGAAATAGGAACCCTGGAGACCAGTCTGCAGGTCAAGCTCCTGCGGGTACTGCAAGAAAGGGAGTTTGAACGTGTCGGCGACAATCGGACCATTCGCGTGGATGTCCGCATCATCGCCGCGACCAACCTAAGCCTGCAGGATGAAGTGGCCAAAGGAAAATTCAGGGAGGATCTCTTTTATCGTCTTAATGTCGTGACGATCAACCTGCCCGCACTTCGAAACAGGCGGGAAGATATTCCCCGACTCATCGACTTTTTCTTCGATAAATTTAATGCGGAGAATGGCAAGAACCTCAATAAAATAAGTCGGGAACTGGTAAATACATTTATCCGTTATCCGTGGCCGGGCAATGTGCGGGAATTGGAAAATGCCATGGAACGCGCCGTGGTTTTAAGCCGGGGCGATTCCCTGACCGAGGATCTGCTGCCTACCGCCATACGCGCATTTGCTCAACAGGGCCGAACCAATATGGCCAGCGAGGATCTTGACGGTCTGGTTCATCGACTCGCCGAACAGGCCATCAACGAGTATGCCCTGCGCGAAGGACAGATTTACGACCTGGTCATTCATCAGGTTGAAAAAGCATTGTTGGAAAAGGCGATGCAACGGTGCGGCGATGTCAAAATAAAGGCCGCCGATTTTTTAGGCATTAACCGCAATACACTTAATAAAAAGGTCAAGGAAATGGGTATTGAATCCGGCGATTCACATGACGAAGCGCCCCCGGCGTAAACAGCGTCATGATGCCTCCAACGCCCTCAATTTGATCGGACATTCCAGCCGGACGCTCCATGTCGCCAGCAACACCGCTACCGCCAGCAAAACCGCTCCCGTGGTCTGGTGCGCTGTGGTAATCACAGCCTGGGCCATATCCGGATGTTCCAACGGGCCGCCACCGCCTAATGCGATCACCGCACATACCCCCAGCAATACTTGCAGCGTTACCACGCATAACAGCGCCAGGCCCACGCGCTTAAGAATGGGCTGATCGGGATTTAATCCCCAGGCGCGGGCCCCGGAAAACAAAGCCAAAAGCAGCACCACTACCGCCACGCAAATATGCAAAAGCAATACGCCGCCGACATGGCGCAGTATCGCCCCCAATGTCAATTGCACCAACAGTACACCCACCAGAACCCAGGCCGCGCCACGTCCCAGATGCGCGCTTAAACGTGGCCGGGGTTTAATATCACTGGTCCATGTCGGGGAACAGACCGCCGCCAGAAAAACCAGCACCGCAAAAAATACTTGACCAAATGCGCCATGAACAATGGCCAGCGGCGTGCTGGGATCCATCCCCAATCGCGACTTGGCCAAGGTAAAGTGACCGGTCACCCGCAAGCCGCCCATGAGTCCCTGCACGATCACCATCAGCAGTGCCACCAACGCTGTTACCTTAACCCAGCGCCGAGATTCATGGCGGAACAGATAGACCGTCTGAATGAAGGTCGCCAGGCCCACCAACGTGCCCAGCAGGCGATGCGTGTGTTCAAAAAAAACGCCGCCGGTCATGTGCGATAAAGGGAAAAAGAACATGCCGAATCGAAACGAGTCCGGCCAATCCGGAACTGACAAACCCGCATTCAATCCCGTAACCATTCCCCCGGCCATAATCAATACCAACGTGGCCACGGTGGTGGAAAGCGTGAAAGATCCTTCCGGGTGAAGATATTGTCGATGATCAGGGTTGAATTTTGCGCCAAAAAAACCGCCCAGCCATGCCAATAACCCGGTGGTAATGACGCTGATGGGGGCCCACACAAATTCATAAGCCACAATGCGATGATCGGTGGTGAGATCTCTTCCCAGTGAACCTAATACCAGCAAGTTCAGCAATCCGGTGATAAGTCCCACCCACAAACCGCCAATCGGGCCGCGCCGTGTGCGCCAGGCTCCCACGAAACCTCCTCCGATGAGAAGCACGATCAATGCTCCAAGAATTACCGGGGCCGGCACCCGATCACCGGGCATACGGAAAATGTATCCCACCGACCACATCAGCACCGTTGTCGCCAAGCCCACTGCCAGCACATCACCGGCATCCTTGCGACCATAAGGTCGAGGATCGGGGGTTGGAAGGTTCGGTGAGACGTTCAAATTGTTATTTAGTGTGGAAGTCAGCGGCATCATTATTTTCCAATCGACTGCACCATTCAGCACGTCATGATCCTAGTGGCAAGGGGAGGGACTTTTCAAGTCACAATCCCTTCATTATTTTTTTATCCCGGAAATTCGCCGATTCGGCGGATTGTTTTGTGGGCCTGCCGATGTGGGGGCGCATGAAAAAAGCCCGCGATAATTCGCGGGCTGATGCGTGAATTCGCATGATCGCGGCTGAGCAAGGACCTTTGAATGAATCAAAGTGCCGCGCCGAACACAAATTACCGCCGACTTGCGGATTTCTTCGTGCTCTTGGTCGAAGATTTCTTCGCGGAAGATTTCTTCGTGCTCTTGCTGCTTGATGCAGCCTTTTTCTTGGTCGCCATTTGTATCACCCCCTTTCAATTTTGGTAAAGAGAACAATTGGGACACCATTATTATCGGCACTATGCCCTTATTTTCATTAACACAATTTCTTAAATTTATTATTATTATTTTTCTTTCGAATCCGGCGCGGTCTGCTTCCGGTTCAAAACCTCGCGCAAAGCCACGGTCAGGACGGACTTTATCTCATCTGTTGTGCATACCTTAATGTAATTGCCGCCGCATTGTCCCACCGCGCGCTTTAAATCATCGCGCCACTGCGCCAGACGCGTTTGGTAAACCTCCGCCGCGCCGGAAACGCGCCGCACCCGGCCACTCTCCGGATCGCGCAGCACCGGAGTCCCGGTGAAGCTCGGATGCAGTTCCTCCGGGCTTAGTGTATGGAGCACCACCAGCCGCGTGCCCCGCGACGCCACCGCTTTAAATGTCGCACCTGAATCTCGCGGCGGCAGGCAATCACTGATCAGTATCAGCACGTCACAACGATGCCCGGCGGCCCTTAACTGCCCCGACCAATCCATTTCGCCACGCGGATGCAAGGACCGCAGTTTTTGCAGCAGACCCTCCATGGCCACCGCGGAAGATGCCGACACACGACCATCATCCCCGATTCCTGTCGGCAGCACGCGTAATTCATGGTGCCCGTTAATCGCAATAATGCCCAGACACGCCGTGAGCAATCGGGCAAAATCGAATTTTCGCGGCGATCCAAAATCCATGCTCGCGGAACAATCCAGGCTAATGGCAATGCGCAATGCCCGTTCCGCATAAAACAGTCGCACCACCAGTTGATCAAACTTTGCCAGCATTCTCCAATCAAGATGGCGCGGATCGTCCCCCTGTACATAGGATCTGGAATCCGCCATCTCCATACTCAGGCCCAATTGTCTGGATCGCTGGCCCGCCGGCATTGCACCATGCGCGGCCAGCGGCGAACGAATTGCCAGATGCCTTAATAATTCCATTGATGCCCGATTGGGCCACGATTCACGCTTTTCCTGGTCTGACATTTTTCAATTTTCACTTTCACCCGGAATTTCGACCACGATCGTCACAACCGCAGGATCATCATACCTTCATTTTCTCGCAATAGTGATAACCCGGTTTATACGCCGAGGCATTTTTGGTGCGACTCGTGCTCTGTCACGCCTATAAATTAGGATTGACGGAGCACCAGGTTGACCCCGGACTGATCCTGAAGCATAGTAGTAATTGATGCACACAATCTTTCTTGATCAAGTTGATTCCACCAATCTTGAGGCCCGACGGCGCTGGCTCGCGGATAAGTTATCCCTGACGCCGCCCCCCTGCGCAATTGTGGCGACACAACAGACCGCGGGCATCGGACGTTCCGGACGAACTTGGCAAAGCCCCCCCGGTGGCTTATGGCTTAGCGTGATTTGGCCGCTACGGCAAGCCGCGGAAACTTACGCCACAGCTCCATTGGCCGTGGGTCTGGCCGCCGCTGAAGCGTTGCAGATTTGCTGCCAACTGCACTGCGTTATTAAATGGCCTAATGATCTGCTGGTAAATGAAAAAAAAATTGCCGGCGTTTTATGCCAGTGTGAACTCGACGGAGATCAATCGATTATTATTGCCGGCGTGGGGATCAATGCCAATTTTCCCGCCCGCCGACTGGGACGGGATTTACGGCAACCCGCCACAAGCATTTCCGATGCACTTGGCAAATTGGTCGATCTTCAGACACTGCGGGAATTACTGGTGGATAACATCCGAAAAAATCTTGAACTTATGGAAACCGGTGGTTTTGCGGCAACAATTCTCCCCCGTATTCAATTACGGTTGGCATGGCAAAATCAGGCGGTAGTATACGGTGGTGATGGTTCAGAGCCGAAAGTCGAAGGCATATTGACGCACGTTGACGAGGCGGGCCGCGCGGTAATTGTAACCGGATCGGGTCGGCAGGCCGTCTCCTGCGGAGAATTGCGTCGGCCCCGCATGGCCGGTCGTGTTCGCTTAACAAAGTAATGACCGATTTCGTTTTTCACGGTATAACTTGAATTTGTACTTGTCGGGCTGTATTATTAATTACACACTTAATCGGTAGGCGTTGTGTGTGATTGATGTTTGTCCGGTTAATTGGAAATTGAATTTCGGAAATTTGTGCAGTGATGGCTGAATTGAAAGCGACAAATATTACCTGGCATCCATCCAAGGTAACGGCGGAGGACCGCGCGGCGAGCACACATAATCGACCGTGCATTGTCTGGCTGACGGGCCTTTCGGGCTGCGGAAAGTCCACGATTGCCGTGGCATTGGAACATGTTTTGATTTTCGAGGGGCATGCGGCGTATGTGCTCGACGGGGATAATCTGCGGCATGGACTCAATAGTGATCTGGGCTTTTCTCCGGAAGATCGGGCCGAAAATGTTCGGCGGGCGGGAGAACTGGCGCGACTGGTGGCGGATGCGGGCCTTATTGTCATTGCCAGCTTCATCAGCCCCTATGCGGCTGATCGTCAACGGGTGCGACAACTGGTCGGGCCGGACGAATTTATCGAAGTGTTTGTTGATGCGCCGGTGGAAGTCTGCGAGAAGCGCGACCCCAAGGGGCTTTATAAAAAAGCCCGCGCCGCGGTGGCTGCCGGTAAGCCGTTGGGATTTACGGGAATTGACGCTCCGTATGAAGCGCCTGACAATCCGGAAATTCATCTGCGAACCCACCAGCAATCGGCTCAGGAATCGGTGGAAATAATTTTCAATTATCTTCTCCGGCATGGACGATTACTGGAGCAGGAGTAACGCGGTGATTCAATACGTTGATTTACATACACACAGCACGGCCAGTGATGGGACTCTGACTCCCACGCAACTGGTCAACAGCGCCCATGCGGCCGGGCTGGTGGGGTTGGCCTTGACGGATCATGACAGCGGAAACGGCTTGCTGGAAGCTCAGCGGGAGGCGGCAAAGATTGGCTTGCGATTTGTTCCGGGGATCGAGATTTCCGCGGAATATCCCCATCCCGGCACCATGCACATTCTGGGATATTACATCGATCCGCTTTCGGCAGGCCTCCAACGTATGAGCGATATTCTGCTGGAAGGACGGAATAATCGTAATCCACGGATCATCGCGCGACTCAATGAATTAGGTTGCCATATTACTCTTCAGCAGGTGCGGGACATTGCGCGGCGTGGATCAAACGACGAACGGGCCATTGTACTGGGACGGCCCCATATTGCGCAGGCAATGGTGGAAGCGGGATCTGTCAGTTCCGTCAAACAGGCGTTTGATGTCTATCTTGGAACAACGGGGGCGGCGTATTTTGATAAAGAGCGGCTCACGCCGCGGCAGGCGATAGAGTGCATTCACGCGGCCGGTGGATTGGCAGTATTGGCGCATCCGGTGCAGTTGCGCACGGGCAACCCCGCGGAACTGCAACATGTACTGGCCAATCTGGTCGAGGCGGGCCTGGATGGGATTGAAGTCTGGCACAGTGATCATCGCCCGCAGGACAGCCAGTTATTTCTGGAATTTGCCCGCCGATACAACCTTGCGGTTACGGGCGGTTCAGATTTTCATGGCACGCCCAAGCCGGATATTGCCCTGGGCTTGGGGCGGGATAATCTGCGCGTGCCGGTGGAATATCTGGATCGTTTGGAACAGACCTGGCGGAGCCGGCGGAAGGCGGAGTTACCGGCATGACCACTTCTATTACCCAGGCAACGTTTGATGTTGAAAAAATCAATGCCGATTTTCGAGACCGCGATCCGGCGGCGTTGATCCACTGGGCGGTCCAACAGTTTGGTTCAGAACTTATTATGACCAGCAGTTTTGGTGCCGAGAGCATGTGCCTGATTCATCTGGCCATATCCGTGCGTCCGGAGATTCCTATTGTGCTGGTAAATACGGGATATCTGTTTCCGCAGACCCTGGCGTTCATGGAAGCCATGCGCCTGCGTTTTCATTTGAATGTGCTTGAATATCACAGTCGCAATGATCCAATCGTTTGGCTGCTGGTAAACGGTGAACCTGATTCGCGCGTGCGGCAGAATGTCGAAGCGTGCTGCGCGGCCAATAAGAACGAAGTATTTGATCGTGCCATGCGGGAGTTGGCACCGGCGGCCTGGCTGCGGGGCGTGCGCCGGCACCAGTCCGATCATCGTGCGGCGATGGCACCGGTCCAGTGGAATAAGCGGGTAAACTGCTGGGCTATTTCGCCGTTGCTGGGGTGGAATAATTCCGATATTTATCAATATATGAAAAAAAATGAATTGCCTTTCCATCCGTTATGGGAGCGGGGATATAACTCCATTGGATGCAATCCGGAAACCTGCACGCGACCGGTTGAAGCCGATCAGGATCAGCGCAGCGGGCGATGGGCGGGGCTGGAAAAAAAAGAATGCGGCATACACCTGGATCAAGGTGCGGGTATTTGATTACCTTTTTGCACACCGTAATCAAATTTGCCTCGGCAACGTGAACGCTTGAGCCTCGCGCCATCGGACCGCATCAAGATAGATCAAGTCGCATTGCCCTGTACCACCGGCTGCTCCATTGCCGTAGATGTGGGAGCAGCCGATGTGGTACACGGCGTTGAATGGTCAAAAACTTGGATCGGGAGCGGTATTTGCCACCACCCCCACCATCGGTGATGCAATTCCCGTGCCTCACTCTGAATTTCCACTATTTCAGATTTCGGTCAGCCGCCTGATGGGATATAACGCCATTTTGTCCCGGCCATTTTGTCCGGATGTCGGCAAATTGCCGCAGTACGCATGACTCGCTGTACACGTCGAAGTCAATTTATTATCTGGCCAATCCCGGAGAATCCATTATTTCGGTGGCTCGGACAAGCCATTTTCGGGGATGGTCGGCGATTTCTGAAAATGACCCCAGACCAGAAAATAGATAATAATGGCGGTCGTGGCGGCACCGGATAGTTGTACCATCCAGTCCATCCAGCCGTTGGGCTTGGCCAGATAATGGACGCTTAGATAAAGTGTGGCCACCGCTGTTAATAGCGCCATACCCCAGCCCAGAATGTTTCCGATCAGCTGTCTGCTATTGGTCACGTTGATCCTCCATGTTCATTTATCGGCCTGATTTATTGATTTTAATGATAATACTTCAGCAATTGCAACTTCATGAGAAGTATCGCGGTATCCAACTGGCTGTCGAAAACCTTTTGCGGCGGAACTTTCAGGGCGAAGGGGCTGGTTTTGGCGGACGCTTTGCCCGGATTTGCAAGCAGGTCATCATTCAACCAGGTGGCCTGAAGTTCCTGTAATTGCAGCGGCGAAAACCAGACCGCCACATTGGGCTTAACGCCCCAGACCCTGGCATAAGGCTGTCTTTGAATACACTCCCCATCGGGGAGATAATAGTATTGTTCCGTCAGCTTGAATTCCGCCGTGTGGTATTCTCCCAGCGGAACAACATTTTGCACACACCCCTTGCCATACGTGCGATGGCCCACGATCAGGGCCCGATGGTGGTCCCGCATGGCTCCGCTGAATATCTCCGAAGCACTGGCACTGTCCTGATTGACCACCAAAATCACCGGCATGTGGGGCGGGACCAGCGGATCGCCCTGGGCTGACCACGCCTCCGGAGGTGCCGTGCGGCCCCGGGTGGAAAGAATGGTGCCCTGCGAGAGGAACATGTTGCACATGCGCACGGCGGTATCCAGATAACCGCCGGGATTGTACCGCAGATCAATAATTAAACCGTGCATGTGTTCCTTGAGCAGTCGCTTGAGCACTTTCTTTAACTGCTGAGCGGTATCGGCCTGGAATTGTGTCACCCGGATGTAGGCGATGCCTTCTTTGGGATCAATCATGAACTTCCACTTGCCGGTGGTCGGGTTACGGGTCAGACCCTTAATGGAGCGGACATGAATAATCGCTCGCTTCAGGTGAAATATCAGCAGTTTCGGATCGGTACCCCGACGAATGCCCAACACCACCTTCGTGCCGGGTTTGCCCATGATCTTACGAACCACGGTATTAATACCCAGTCCCATCATGTTTTGGCCATTGACTGTTACAATCACGTCCCCAGCCTGAATCCCGGCTCGGTATGCGGGAGTGCCACTAAGCGGGGAGATAACCTGTAAGAGACCGTTATCCATGCGAATCTGGATACCCACCCCGCCGAACTGCCCCTCCATTTCCTTATTGAATCCCTGCACTTCGCTGGGCCAGAACGGCATGGTGAATTTATCGGTTTTCTCCATGCACCCGTCGGTAAACTCTTTAATGAGCACGGGCAGGGGAATTTTAACCGTATGCTGATCCACCGTGACCAGGGCACTCCATAAACGGATCATACCCAGTGTATCTATCGGGCGGGCGGAGGCGGTGCGTTGCAGCAGCGTGTTGATTTCCGTGATAAACGCCGCACGCTGGCGGGCGCTTTTTAAGCCGGGAAAGGTATCCGCCAGCATAGGGGTATGGGTCATGAGCTTGACCATATCCAAGCCGCCACCCAGCAGAGTGTTATACGTGATCGGCAGCACCCAGTCATGCTCGGTAAGTTCCAGAGCCTCCACCAGCATATCCTGATGGATACCCCGCACCGTGTTCTGCCAGCGGGAATAAACCGGGGCCTGATTCTGCTGTTCTTCCTTGATTTTTGGCTTCGGGGACGTGGAAGGAGCTGTGAAGGCGTGATCCTGAGCCATTTTCTTCTGCATGGCAAAGAATTCTTTGGGGGTATAGGTGGCCAGAAGCATGGTACGCCGTACTACCCGACGCAGATCACGATGGTACTTGCGGGATATACGATACATCGCATTAAGCTGATTGTAGAGCTGCAGCGATTCCAGCCAGCGGTGCTGCTGATTAAAGCGGGCGGCTTGGGCGGCGACCTGCCTGGTCAGGCTTTGTACCCAGGGCTGCTTTTTGAAGGCCACCTTATCGGTTGAAAAGCCATAGGCGGCCAACATATATTCAAACGAGGGAATCAGCATTTTGCCGGTTTTGAAATCCTTCCGGGCCGTGGAAAGTCGATTCTCATAGATCTTCATGTTCTGTTGCCGCGTTTGGGTCATCATCGCCAGATATGCCTGCCGCCAGTGATTGATCATCCCCACGTCGGAGAGGGTGGTCACCGGGGGCTTTAAGGCGGCCAGAGCCGCCAGATTCTGTGTATGAATCAGGGCACCGACTTTCTCGGCGTATATTTCCGCCGGTGAAGCCGTTACCAGCGAATTGCGGGCGGTGGCACCGGCGCTGTCCACGGCCATGCCGATGCCTGCGGCCACCATTACCAGCGTAAGCAAGCCGGCGAGCATACGACAACTGAAAGTAAATAATCCACTGGCGGATTGATGGCATGAAGGCATGAAAGTCACCTGATACAAACGAACAGAAACCCGCGGAGTTCCGATTTTCCGCATGGGCGAGAGTTCCGACGGCCAGTTTAATCATTATCGAATAAGCCGCCAGACTCGCATAATAACTATACGCTGGAATCCCGGTCAAGGGTGATCCAATTGATAACGATTCCGAAAAACCACAAGGTACCTGTCCAAGCCGTCCGTAAATCAGGATAACCAAATGGTACGATTTATCGAAAAAAACGTTATGATGCTCCCAATGATAAAAGTGTGCATCGGCTGTCTCGGCAGATGCACGACGGGTTGGATGAGGATCCTTCCCGGCCATGGCGAGGTTTATACCGGAGCGTATTTATGAGTCAGTCAACGCCACCCACCGTCGTTTATCAGACAGTGGCTCCCAAATCAAATGTATTCTTCAAAGTATTCCTGATTCTATTGTTACTGGCGTCCGTGGCAGCCAATGTGGTTCTGCTGCTTATGCTGGGATCATCCATATCGATCAGAAGCGGGTTGATGCCGTCAAATCAGTTGGAAAAACGTGTGATCCGTCATGGCAGTGCGGATCAGATCGCTCTGGTGCATATCCGCGGACTCGTTGATGGATCAATGGTGAAATCCGTCACGCAACAACTTCGGGCCATTGAACATGATACGGCGATTAAAGCTGTGGTTCTGCGGGTGGATTCGCCGGGCGGCGGCGTTACGGATGCCGATGAGATCTATCATTCGCTCCAGAAACTGCGTTCCGATGGCAAGACCATTGTCGTGAGCATGGGGGCTTTGGACGCCAGCGGCGGATACTACATCTCCATGGCGGGACAGGAATTATTTGCCGAACCCACCACCATCGTGGGCAGCATCGGGGTTATGATGCCGGGGTTTCAGGCTACCGACCTGATGAAAAAACTGGGGATTACACCGGAGTTTCTTACCAGTTCGGCGGCGGTTTGGAAAGAAGCCGGATCGCCCTTTTCTGATTACACCCCGGCGGTCAAGGCGTATCTCACCGATCTGCTGAATATTGACGCGGCCCGCTTTATTCATATCGTGCAAACCGGACGATCAACACATTTGAAGGTTCCCATTGATCAGGTCGCCAATGGCAAAATTTGGGCCGCTTCCAGCGCTCTTAAACTGGGCCTGGTGGATCATATCGGCTATTTATCCGCCGCTTATCATGCGGCATCCAAACTGGCCGGCATATACAACCCGACCGTCATTGAATTCCATCCGCCCGCAAGCCTCCTGGATTTGATCAATGCCCGGTCGGCAATTGGCAAACCCG
>JAJYGE010000340.1 GCA_021785155.1 Planctomycetota bacterium | reverse complement strand
ACGCGATCTGTCGGCTGCCCGCCCGGCGTATCTGCGCCAGTTCGGCCGGCGTGCATCCACCGATTGGTCCAATGAGCACTCCGGCCATGGCAATATCCTGATCTGGATTATCCAGCACCCGCAAAAAGTCCAGAACCTCCAGCACTTCACCGGACTCAAAAAAGCCGGTGGTCAAAGCGGCATTGGCGTTAATGCCCATGGCAATAAGCCGTCGGACATAATGCGGCGCTCTCTGACTGGGTGCCCGCAGCAAAATGGCAATATCCTTGAATTCAAGGGGGCGGGACTCCGGACCAATCCTGCGGCCACTGTTGAGCATCTCTAAAATTAACTGCCCGATCCGCGTGGCTTCAATCTCATCGGCTTGCATTTGCGTTATTGGATCATCACCGTCCGCCGCGTACACCGCTTCTGTATCATCCGAATCCTCTTCGGGAGCGGGTTCGCCGCGTTGCCTGACTATCACATGCAGATGCACCGGCGCGCCCGACGCAGCGCCGGCACTTTCCGCCAAACGGCCATGACTCAAGGCGGCCAGTTCCGCCATGCGTATCGCATCCGGCGCGGAGATATCATCAACCATGCGCATCATGGGTTGAATGATGGCATTAAGCGCGTCAATCAACGCGGGCAGGGTACGAAAATTTTCCCGCATGGTAATGACCTTATCGGCCTGGTCGGCGCTGCGCAAGGCCATGACTCTATCATGTAAAATGCGTGGTTCGCTGCCACGGAATCCGTAAATACTCTGCAGCACATCACCCACACCAAACAACGATCGTGGGCGCAGGGCCAGTAATTGATTCCCTACGGGGGTTTCCTCCGCCGCATCCGCCAAATGGTCGGGGCTTTCCTCCGTATGGATGTGTGAATGTTGCCCAGTGACGCCCCCACCAGCCCGCAATTCCCCGCCGGGAGTATCACCGCGATACAGCAACTCAATCAGCCGCTGCTGCACGGGATTAATATCCTGGTATTCATCAACCAGAATATGCCGAAACCGCTGATGCAGCATCACCTTGAGAGGATTATCCGGCGCGGAAAGTGCGGCGATAATGGTGCGTTCGAGATCAGAATAATCAAGTTGGCGGCGGGCCGCTTTGGCTGTTTGATACCGCCGCCGCACCGCCGCCGCAAAAGCAAGGATCGTCGCAATACGTCGGCGGCCAGTAATTTCCAACAGCGCAAGCGCGGCAATTTCCAGACCGACCAGTTCATCCCGCAGCGCTTCAAAGGCCTGCTTCAGGGGTTTATACGTCCCGTCGCGGAAGTGCGCCGCCTGCGCCTGGTCGTTCGTATCGCGCAGGCGAATCTGCGCGGAAAAAATTACCGTTGCAACCAGTCCACGAGCGGCCAGCCAGCCCTCAACGCCCTTTTCCCGCAATACGCCCGCCGCGCCTTGGGATGCCTTTGCCGCGTCCAACAGGCCACTATACATGGCCTTCTTGCCATCAGCATCATATAACCGCGCTTCATCGCTGCCGGCCGAAAGCATCAACGCCAGTTCATTCAATCGGCGGCATGTCCGCGCGATAAACGCCGCGATGACCTTCCTTATTTCCGCATCACCGGTGGCCGCAACCGCGCTGCACCAGGTTTCGGGATCAACCACGGTTTCCATGGCCCGCAAGACCGGCCCCGTCAAAGTTTCAAGCCTGGCCAGCGAGGCTCCGGCATAAAGATCAAATATTTCAATAAAATCATTGTACTGGGGATGTTGGCGGGCCATGAATTCCCGTGTCGCTTCCCGCAAGGCATCGGTTTGCAGCATCGCGGCCTCATGTTCATTAAGCACGCTGAAGTCCGGATCGACGTGACAGAACATAAACCATGTTTTTGCCACCCAGTTACAAAAGCCGTGGAAGGTGCTGATCTGTGCGGTGTCCACCAAGGCCGCCTGCTGACGCAGGTGCTGCGTACGCATCTCGCGCGTCTCATTGGCCGCGGCCTGGCGAAGTGCGCGGGCGATACGACTTCGCATTTCATCGGCCGCTTCGCGCGTGAAGGTCAGTACCAGCAGTTCCCGCACATCACAGGTATCCATCGGATCAGTTACCAATTCAGCGCAGCGGTTCGCCAAGGTTGCGGTTTTACCGGCCCCCGCGCCGGCAAGAACCACCATCTCGCCGCGTCGATGAGCGATGGCTGCTTTCTGGGCCTTCGTCGCTGGTGGTGGCCCGCGTTGCGCACGTTGACCCGTTGCGTCGGTCATATTTGCTCCATGGTCTGGCCATGTACGGTTGATAACAAGACGGCCTGGGCATGTGTGCCACCGGTATCAATAACGCGATATTGGCCCGTTTTCCGATCAAAAGGACAAATACTTTTAAAATCACAGGTGGAACAGGCCGTGGCGTGACCGGCCTTGTAGGGCAGTGGACCAACATTACCGCAACGTATGGCCGTGGCGAGATCGCACATCGTTTTCAGGCCAAAATCAAGCATGGCGACAAAAGGGGCATGATCCAGCCCGCGATTCCGACCGCCATGCGGCTTGCGGCCCTTCGCCAGCGTAATTTTAAACCACGCGCTGGATTCTCCTGAATCAACGGTGGAATCCAGTACCGTGATGGCGTCATTATCAAATGGTCCATCCGGCTTGCACTTTTTGAAATATCCTGAATCGGTTATCGCCATCGGCTTTTCATCAGCGTTGACTTCCACGGCCAATTCCGGCGGACGCAAAAGATAATAAAATGCGGCAATCGGCTTCAGCGGTCCATGCCCATTGATGGTCTGTCCGCGTAGCGCGAGCATATACGCAATCAACTGCAAATCCAGACCGTGAATAAATTCCCCGATTTTGAAAGTCTTGCCGCCGGATTTGTAATCCACGAGCATGGCATTGCCGGCTGGATCAATATCCAGTCGGTCGATTTTTCCGCGCAATTCAATGGCCGTGCCGCCGTCGGCAAGCAACGTGATGGCCGGCAGGGTCGGAGACGCTGGATCGGTGTGGGGGAAGGTTCCAAACCGTAACTCCGTGGCCACGGGTCGCAGCATATTGACCCCGGCCGCGCGGCGCTGTGCTTCCAGAATAATCGCTAACTGTCGCTGCATAGGCTTGATAACAGCCTGTAACTCTATAGCGCCGGCCAGGGCGTCGGCAGAAAGATTTTGCGTGCTTTCTTCAATCGCCTTCGCCAGCGCCTGATGGAATTGTTCATCCTGACATTGCGGCCACGGGAGCCGGTTGCCGATCACCTCCTGATAGAATCGATCGAGCGCCTGATGGTACATAATCCCCAGATTACGCGCATCGATTTGCCATTCGGGCCGCTCCCGAAGGCGCAGGGTGTAACTGTAAAAGTGCTTCAATGGACACGCGGCATAGGTTTCCAGTTCACTGACGCTTACCGCCGATGAACCCAGGCCAAAGCGGCCCAGTTCCTCAGGTAAAGCGGTGGGATTCTGTCGATTTTGTGCCGCCACGGCCTGTTGCCAACGCTGCCGAATTACCGGATCAGTATGGGTTGCCAACCATTGATATGCCATCCTGACCGTAGCCGGATTGCCCGCATCCGATGTGCCGGCGCTGGAATTCTGTGTTGCCAGCAACACCCATCGGATCAGTTCATCCAAAGCCGCAAAATCATGCCATGTGGTATCCGCCGATTCCAGCGGCTCAACGGAAAGGTTATTGAACATCGCCGTGAGTCGGGAAATGTAAATACTCGGCACGGTGGCTCGTCCGTCGGCATCCGCGGCGGGATAACTGATGAGCAGTTTCTCACTGGAACGTGTAAAGGCGATATAATCAAAAAATTCGGCCTCCATGAAATCTTCCGCCGTATCGGGATGCAGCGAATCGCCGAAAATGGGTTTGAGTTGCCGACGGTCGGCATCATTGAGCATGCCATCTTCCGCCATGGCTTTCGGCATCAGGGTCTCCAATGCCCCGATGACCATAACCACCTTTAATTCAGGATGGCGGGAACGCTGTGCGGAACTGATGAGCACCTGATCCACGGCGGGCGGAATCAACCCCAGGGTTAAATTATCCAATATCGTTCGCAATAAATCGGAAAATCCGGATCGCGTCAGCGTATGATGCTCCGGCAATGCCGCCATTTCATGGAGCATATCGCGGCATTGAGCCCAGGCTTGTTCGTGAATTTGCGCCAATTCAGGAAAGCCATCCCGCAGAGCCTTATCAATCCATTGCTCCATGACCGTGCTGACACCCAGGTTTTCCAACAGCTTGAGAAGAGTCGCGGCAAAGCAGGAGATGGGCTTTGACCCCTCGGAATTTGCCATAAGTGTAAGCCATGGTTCCAACGTCCGCCGCAAGGCGCGTCGCACCGCATTGACGCCATTCAGATTCGTCTGATCCATCGGCGAGGGGCCGCCCATTTGCTCATCAGTGGGAAGTTGATCCCATGTCCAATCGGAATCCATGGCGTCGCGCTCAATTCCGTGCGCGAGAAAATAATTTTCCAGAGTACATGCGTCCGCGTCGGTCACGCCGGCCAGCGCGGTCTTGATCAGCGACAGTATATCCGCCCGTGAAAAATCATTGTCTACCAGTGTGGTCATGCGCTGCAATAATTCGACCAATGGATGAAATTTAAGGCTTTGACGCTGATCGAGAAAAAAGGGAATATCCAACGTCATAAAGGTGGCTCGAAGGACGGAATCGTAGGCGACTAAATCACTGACGATTACGCCAATGTCGCGGTAGCGCATGCCCGCCGCCACCAAAGCCCGAATCCGCCGTCCGGCACAAAGCACTTCTTCTTCCGGTGATTGGCAGGACCGCAGTTCCACGGCATGGTCCGAAGGAATTCTGTCGCCGTGGTGTGGCCCACCGTTGAAAAGTTGCGATTCCACATGCGCCAATCCTGGTGATCGTGTGAACCGGCGGGCCGTGGGCAGAAAAATCGGAGGCTCGATCAACGCGCCGCACAACTGAAGGTGTTGTCGCAACCGCTGGTATAATTGTTCCGTGCGATGAAATACGCTTATGGGTGGGGCTGCGAGGCCGGGATTCATAATCGCCTGACTTTTCGGATCCGCCAGGACGGTGATGATCATCTGTTTGGTTTTTCCGGCCAGCAGTCCTAACAACCGGATTTCCATCATGTTCATGGAGCTAAACGCATCCACATAAATACAACTGTCGCGCAGAGGATTATTCGACTCCAGGGCATTTTCAATCATCTGCGGCAGCATTTCGCTATCCATAAAGCCGGTGGGTTTTACACGATCCCAGTTTTCCAGCAACAGTGCCAGATCATGGAGTTTGTCGGCCAGCACGGCTTTTTCCGTGGTCGTGCCGGGGTGTCGCAAATTGTCTCGCAGCGTGGCCGCCGCGGCCCGCAAGCATTCGGCGTTCTGCCGTCCCTGAACGATTTCACGCAACGTGCCGTCCAGGCGGGCCAGAAACCCCGGCAAATGTGCCACCTGTTGATAGGCTGTTAATTGATCCCCGCACAACTGTACGGCGCGGGCTAATAGTAATTGTCGGCCAATGGGAGAAATCGCCGGGCCCAGGGGCATATTTAATGCAGCCGCTAGAAATCGGCATAAGCGGCGAAATCCCAGCACGCGAATGCGAAAACTTCCCGCCATCCCCGGCATGGCCATGAGGCGTTGTTCAGACATGAACGTCGCCTGTTCCGGCATAAGCCAGAACAGGGGCGGCCCCAGCGGATCACTCTTAGATTGAGCCACCAAAGTCTCGACGCAATAGTGCGTTTTTCCCGTCCCGGCCCGACCAATGACAAACTGAACCGCCATAACCCTGTCCCGTGCACTCGTCCGATGCGCTTTGAACATAGACGCAACACGCCTTTGCCGCAAGGTTGTCGCGCCCGATTGTCAGATTGGTTTATCCCGGCGGGTTGAGGGGATTGCAATCCAGTGGGATTATCCCCAAAGCACAATGCGACACCGGGGCTGGTCGGATACAATACCGTTTATGAAGGAGAATGCACCCCCATGCGAATGTTATTAACCGGTCAAGTGGGATTGGATCGTCAGGCGTATTTGAACCAGGTGGAATCCATTGCGCGATCCCATGGCGAGCCGCTGAAAGTGTTTCATGTTGGCGACATGATGTACCGCGAAGCGCCGGATGTAAAGCCGGGCCGTATTCTGGATTTGCCGCTCTCCCGGCTTACCAGCCTGCGCCGGGCGGTGTTCCGCGATATTCTTGCCGATCTGTCCGGGCATCCCAATGTTATCATCAACTCTCACGCGACATTTCGATGGCGGCATGGCCTGTTTGCCGCGTTTGATTTTGATCAGCTCGCTCAACTTCAGGCGGATATGTATGTGACACTGCTGGACAATGTGGAATCGGTACATCAACGATTATTACGGGATGGCAACGTGGATCACAGTCTGAAGGATTTAATGGTCTGGCGAGAAGAGGAAATTCTGGCTACGGAACTCATGGCCCGTGCCAATGCGGAACATACCGGATCATTTTTTGTCTTGGCGCGCGGGCGGCACGCCAGTACCGCCCTGACATTATTTCGACTTTTGATGCGGCCGGCCATGCGCAAGGTGTATCCCAGCTTTCCCATGAGTCACGTCGCCAATATGCCCACCGTACTGGCCGAGATTAACGCCTTTCGTCATAAAATGGCGGACAAATTTGTCACCTTTGATCCCGGCGATGTGGATGAGAAAATGCTCTATGACGCGGCGGTGCTGGCGGCGGAAGAAGGGCGGCAGATACTGAATATAGAGGCGTCCGGAGGCGGCGTGCAATTACGTGTTCCGGATGTGCTTTCCATCGGAGGCGATATCAACGGCCAGATTTATGCGCGAGATTTCATGATGGTGCGCCAAAGCGACATGATTGTCTCCTATATTCCCGAGCTTGCCGATGGACGCCCCGGACTCTCCAGCGGCGTGGAGCGAGAATTGCAACATGCGTATGACCATGCGCGGGAAGTTTACGTCATCTGGCGGCCCGGGACCGGGCCAAGCCCATTTGTCACGCAAACAGCGACCAAAGTGTTCGCGGCTGTTGATGACGCCATGGACTATTTTTCCCGCCGCGGTTTCTACTTGCCGCACAGTCTCTTTGAGGGCACCTGACGCACCCGTGCTCTGTCACGCCTAACCTAAATATCAGGATTGATTGGCCGCAAGCAGCAAACTCATCTATACCCATTCCTTGCTATCAATATCCGGAGAATAAAAGGAATATGGAAGTTACGACACCACTACCGGCACCGCCGCTGTACGCAGCGTTTCCGGGCCGCCAAGCGTATCGTCGGTACAGGCTTGGAGGTCCACATCTCCGGTCAAATGAATATCCGCCGACGAACTGCCGAGCATCAGTTTCAGCGTGCCGGGTTGCAGCACAAACTTCCTCTGACTTTCATGCCAATACCACAAGGCTTGGGCCGTGTAGGGCAGCGTAAAAGTAACGCGGCGGCTTTCTCCAGGCTTTAGTTCCACACGCTGAAAGCCCACCAGTTCCTTGATGGGTCGCTGCACCGGTGACTTGGGCGCGGTAACATAAAGTTGCACGACTTCCGCACCGGAATATAGACCGATGTTGGTAATTTGCGCCGAAATCACGATGGATTCGCCGACGGCCAAGGTGCCTTCGGCAATTTCAAGATCACCAAACTTAAAGCGTGTGTAACTCAAGCCATAACCAAAGGGATACAGCGGATCGCCATCAAAGTACATGTATGTGCGGCCCGAAACCCGTCCCGATTTCGACGGTTGTTTTTGGCTGTTCGGGATAATGTCGTAGTTATGAAAGGGAGGCAGTTGATCCACGGATTTATACCAAGTGCAGCAGGTTTTACCACCGGGGTTGTAATGGCCGAACAGCACGTCGGCAATCGCGGTTCCCTGCGCCTGACCGGCAAAAATGGCAGAAACGATCGCGGGCAGATTTTCCTGCTCCCAGTTCACCGCCACTGTATTATTGGTGTTAAGAACCAGCACGGTTTTGGAATTAGCCTTGAAACACGCCTGAATTAATTCATGCTGCACGCCGGTGAGTTTGGTATCCTTGCGATCATGGCCCTCGCAGTCCACGGCCTGATCAACGCCGCAGACCATAATAACCACATCCGCATTCTTCGCGGCATCAACCGCCTGGGCGAACATCTTTTCATCTTTAGGTCCATCCATGGTACATCCGGGTTTGAAGACCACAATTGGCTGGCCCGGCTGGGCCTGCGGCCGCGGAGGGGCTACGAATGGCTGAAGTTGGAACCATTCCACGTTGCACATCGGGCCACCGTTGCGGCCACTGAATTTGAAGAACACTTTGTGCTTACCCGCTATGTCGCTGATCGGGGCAAAAACAGTTTTCCATTTCTGCCAGCCACCGGTATGCGGCACGGTCAACGTGGCAATCGACGGCGTATCAAGCGAATCGATATGGACGTGAATCACCGCCCCGGTGCCGGGGCTGGCCACACGGATAGCGATGCGATCCTTACCGATAAAATTCTGTGGCTTATATTCCACCCAGGCCCCATCATCAATCCATCCGATGTTCGTACCCCCTTCACTGGACGCTTGCGTTTGTACACCGGCACTCATGGCCGTGAGTTCTTCGGGCCAGACATGTTCATGGAGGTTGTAGACTCTGGCCCCTAAAGCCGCGGCAATGCCGGCGTAGGGAGATACATGTAAGAATGGCGAACCACTATAGCCCCCCAGATGGCACTTTCCCGCCGTCGGGCCAATGACCGCGATATTTTTTATAGCTGATTTTTCCAAGGGTAGAAAATTATTGTCATTCTTCAGCAGCACCATCGACTGCCGCGCCGCTTCCACCGCCAAGGCGCGATGCGCCGGCGAATCCACCACGTCAAAGCCGATGTTGTTGTAGGGAACGCTTTCCGGGGAATCGAATTCACCCAGCAGCACGCGCACGGTTAACAATCGCGTTACCGCCCGGCTGATATCCGCGTCACTGACCAGTTCATCCGCCACGGCTTTGCCAAGATGCTTGGGCATCGTATGGCCGCAATTCAAATCGCAGCCCGCCTGCATGGCCACCGCCGCCGCCTGATGCAGCGTGGGCACGTAATGGTGGGGATTGAAAATGTTATATATCGCATCGCAATCGGACGTGACATAACCACGGAAACCCCAGCGGTCGCGCAGCAGGTTCGTAAGCAGAAAGCGATCTGCGCTGCACGGAATGCCGTTAATGGCGCTGTACGCGCTCATACATGTAAACACATCGGCGTCCAGCACGCAGGTACGATAGGCCCGGGTGTAATATTCCCAGAAATTCCGCGGGCTTACGGACGCGGAAACACTGGTACGATCATCATCGGTATTGTTGCAGATAAAGTGTTTGGCGCACGCGGTGGTCTTGAGATAATTTGGATTATCACCCTGCATGCCACAAATAACGTTGACGGCCCATGTTCCCGCCAGGCACGGATCTTCTCCCGGGGCTTCCTCGCAACGACCCCATCGCGGGTCCCGATGAAGGTTCAGGGTTTGCGGAGAGTAATACGACAACCCCACATTATCTTTTTTATTGTAAGCACGCGCTTCATCCGACACCGCTGTATACACGGCCAACGCCAGTGCCGGATTCCAGGAACACGCCATCGCCAGAGGCAGCGGAAAGCTGGTTACCGGCCCGCCACGGCACAAGCCGTGCAGAGCTTCGCCGGAATAATAGTTGTAGGAAGGCAAACCGATGCGTTTGATCGCCGGAGCACCGTTGCCCGTCTGGGCGATTTTTTCCGCCAGTGTCATTTTGGCCACCATGGCCGCCGCGCGTTGCCATGCTTTTTTGTATGCCGCATCCGATATGCCCGCAAGTGGGGTCTGAATGCCACCGGCGGACATTGGCGGCTGTGCAGAAGATTCAAGTGAACAGCCGGATAGCGTCGCCACTGCTCCAATGACCGCAGCCGTTGCCATGAATTCCCTTCGATTCACATCACTTTTTCCGAAATCGCGCTTAGCCATGCAACACTCCTGGAAACATCTCATGTAATCTATAATGCGTTACCAAACATGCAAAACTCAATTGGACCCGGACCGCAATTGCCCGCAGATTCCATCAAAGCCATGCGAGGCTGAAAAACCGCGGTAATCCACCGTTCCAGCACGGCCAACTTGCTGATTTCCATATATCTTGCGCCCATTTGTATATAAAAGCAAAAGCCTGCCGGGCTAAATCATCCATTCTCACGCTATCAGGGCAACTCTACCGCGTTCAGATTCCATACACGTTGAACCAGACAGTAAGAATACCTCTCAATTCTACCCGCCACAAGATGCAAAATTGGAAAGGCCACTTACGTTTTAGGATCATCATTGCCGCTGTAATTAGGTGACGGGTTGTAGGTTACCGGTTATGAAGGCAACCGGAGCCGACGTAACTTTATCACCTGTAATCTATTCCCTGTAACCCTGTAAGGTCGTTCTACTTCCCGCTTGCCAAGATGGCGTTCCAAATGGTAAAAGTTGTACTCATCCGAACTTTCCAGACTTCTGGAGTGGTTAATGACCAGCATGAAACGCGTGATGTTCCTGGGCAATCTGGCGGCGGCATATAATCGGTACGTGCTCAAAGGCGTGGTTGCGTATACCGGCGCGCACCCGCGATTGAGAGTCTTCTTTCTTGATTCACTCAATACAACGGATATGCGAAGCGTGTTGAAGGCGGGGTTTCATGGGGTGGTTGTCGGATCTTGCCCGCCGGAATTCCACCTGCCGCGCTGGGTGGTGGAAAGCTCAGTGCCTGCGGTCGACGCCTCCGGCCAGCATATTTTTGATAATGTCATGCCGCGTGTGCTCACGGATGATCCTGCCACGGGCCGCCTGGCGGTGGACTATTTCTTTAATCGGGGGTTTCGCCATCTGGTTTTCTACGGGGTGCAGCACTATCACTGGGCCGATCTGCGCTGGCGGGGCTTTGAATCACGGGCGCGGGAACTGGGCCTGACCGTCAAGCGGTTTGACAAGCGAGGGATGGATACCGAAGACCGCGAAGGCAAAACGCCCGACACGGCGGCGCGATGGCTGCGCAATCTGGAAAAGCCGACGGCGATCTTTGCGGGCAATGATTTTCTGGCGGCCTATCTCGTTGAGGCTTGCATTGAAATGGGCGTTAAGGTGCCGGAGGATGTTGCCATTCTTGGGGCGGATGATGACGATTTGTACGTTCACATCAGGGAACCGGAAATTTCCAGCATTCCATTGCGGACCAATGAAATCGGGTTTAACGCCATGGCCCTGTTGCACGCCCTGATACAAAAGCAACCTTTACCGTCACATTCCATGCTGCTGGCACCGGACCGAGTTATAACCCGGCGTTCCACCGACCTGCTGGCGATCGAAGACCCCCTGGTAAAAACAGCATTAATCATCATCAAACAGCAACTTAAGAACGGCGTGAGTCTCAAAGCCCTGGCGCACCGCCTGGAGATATCCAAGCCAACACTACAGCGGCATTTTCTGGCCGCACTGGGGCGCGGCCCGGGCAAGGAAATACACCGCACGCAAATGGAATTGGTGCGGCAGTTGCTGGCGGATTCGCGGATGCCGATGACGCAAATCGCCGCTGAGGCTGGATTTTCATCCCCGCAGCGCCTAAGCGAATGGTTTCGCCGGGAAGCCGGCAGCACGCCCACGCACTATCGACGACGCCACGCCCGTGATTGGGGACCGTCTGGTTAGTGCCCTGTTCCATCCGTAATTACAGAGGGAACAGGGCACCAGGGGCCGCCAACCAGAATACTATTGGAAAAGGACGACACGCCGCTTCGGCCTGGCGGGCGCGGCGGGCTACGCGTGTGTTATTGATATCTTTGGCGATGAGCCAGCCATGGTCGGCCTGGAAAAGAAAAAAATACTCTCTTTGCATTGCCCGTCCCGATCATTGCTTCCATTTCCAATCCACATGATCGGCTTTGCTCATGGTTTTTGCGGCCTGGTGCAGACATTCCTGACAGACCAGTTTTTCCGGACGGCCCGGGAAATGCCAACGCGGTAATGCGGGCGGTATATTGATACGCAGACACAACGTGCATTGATATTTGCCCTCTGCCGGACGGGCCTGGTCCAGGGCTTTTTTCAAACATTCCAGACAAATAACCGATCCGTGATGCCCTTCAATCATCGCCGACTGTCCATCCCAATCGGTTTGGCAAAAATCACAGGAAATGACGATTCCATCTTGTTCTGTACGCTGCATAAAGCTGTTCCTGAAGAAAGAGGTCGAGATGGACGGCGTTGGCGGTCTACCGGACCCAACGCGCCGTCCGCCACGGCCCGGTACCCATACATGCGGGTTTGGCCAAAGCGCCCATATTTGGTATCTTAAAGTGAGTTGAAAGACTTGGCGAGCGCCTCTTTTTAATTAACAGGCCTGCCTTTTATGCGCGGAGAAACGAAATGTCGGATAGAACCTTTCACACGTCGGTAGTTACGCCGGAGCAGATTGTATTGGAAACACCCACCACGTTTGCGGTTGTACCCGCGGATGACGGCCAGTTGGGCATTCTCACCCATCGCGCCTCGATCACCACGAAATTATCAACCGGTACACTGAAGCTGGAAACGCCTGACGGCGTACATCAGTTTCTCGTCCACGGCGGCTACGCCCAGATGAAAGATAACGCGCTGACCGTGCTGACTGAAGAAGCCATTCCGGAAGCCACTATTACGCCTGAATTCCTGCAAGCTGAACAGGCCAAAGCCGAAGCGATGCCTGATGGCGATATGATGAACTCCAAACTCAGACAGCAGGCGCTGACGCGCGTGGAGGCCATGCGCAAATTGGTCAACCAGCGGCAATAGTGCTCCACCCCGCACGAAGCGACCGGGCATCGGTCGGTGCCATGACTCCACATGTCGGTCAGCGAATGCGATCGCGCTGCGAGTGCCCTGTGGGCCTGTGACCGATTCTGCAACGCGGCGGCACCGCCAGCATTTAGGAGTTAGGAGTTAGAAGACCTTGCGAATTTCAAGGTGCTCAAGATGCTCAAGTTCGGGGGCAAGTTGCCCAAGTTGGGCAAGTTGACGGGAGCGTTGATTTTAGCGGGTTTGGTTCAAGTTGCCCTAGAAACTATGAAGCCGAGCCTTTCGGGGGACGTTGAGACTGGGATAAAATCCCGGTTAACAACGAGCTGACCGCGTAGGTCGCTCAAACGT
>JAJYGE010000261.1 GCA_021785155.1 Planctomycetota bacterium | reverse complement strand
CCTCACCCGGCTATTACCGGGTGTTTATGAAAACTTGGGGCATTAACGCGCAGTTTACCGCGACCACCCGATGCGGTATGGCAAAATTTACATTCCCCGCTGGAAAGCAGGGCAATATCCTTATTCCCATCAGTCATGCGGCCAACCCCACTATCGGCTCGAACATTCATATTGACAACGACCACACCATAACCGGATCGGTTACCAGCGTAACAATGGTCGGAACCAACCTGCCGGTAACGGTCTATTTTGTCATGAAGTTCAGCGCGCCATTCAAAACGTATGGCGTATGGGAAGGCCATTCCATCAAACCGCAGATGCGTAAGCAGGTGCAAGCCCAGGGCGTCGGCCCGCTGTTCCCCATCAACTACTACCCACCTCCGCGGCGCGATTCATGGGGACCGCAATATGTGAAACCCAAACCCACGCTGCATTTTCCCGGCCCACCCATTGGAGCGTATGTAAGCTATCCCTCGAGCAGCCACAGCAGAGTGGTCAAGGTTCGCATCGGTATATCATTTGTCAGCGTCGGCGGGGCGGAGAAAAATCTGGCGGCTGAAATGCCGAAGTTTAATTTCTCCGCGGTTCGCGCCCAAGCCCATGCCCGCTGGAATAAAACGCTCTCGGTTATCACGGTGCATGGTGGTTCATTGACGCACCGGAAGATTTTCTACACCGCCCTGTATCACACCTTATTGTTGCCCAGTGTTTTTGATGATGTGGATGGCCGATATATCGGCTATGACGATAAGATTCACCACGTGCCAGCGGGCCATAAGCATATTTACGCCAATTGGTCCGGCTGGGATATTTATCGCAGTGAAATTCCGCTTTTGACGATGATTGAACCACGGCGGGCTGAAGATATGGCGCAGTCCGTGGTGGAAATGGCCAAACAACTGGGATTTATAGATCGCTGGGCCGAAGCGAACCGGCCATTGGGCATTCAAAACGGTTTTCCTTTAACGAATTGTGTGGTGGAAATCTGGCAGGCGGGCCTGCACCACTTTGATATTAATGCCGCCTATAAAGCCATGGCCAAGCAATGTTTTCCCGATTACCTGAAAGGACACGCGGATTTAAGTTCCATTCATGCCTATCAGGATGTGCCGGGTGAAAGATATGGCAGCATTCTACCGGCGGATACCAATGTGGCATCCGCGGAGGAAACGGATATTGCGTTTGCCGCCCTGGGGCATCTGGCCCTAGATCTGCATAAAACGCAAGATGCGGATGTGCTGTTTGGCGATGCGCTGCAATATACCTCCATGTACAATCCGGCCACCAAATTCATGCAGGGGCGCAATGCACAAGGAGCCTGGATACCATTGAGTAAAGAAGACCGTGATATACAGTACTATAACAACTGGCAGGTGTATCAATTCTATTGTGAAGGCTCGGCGTGGATATACGACTGGCTGGTACCGGAAGATGTGCATGGCTTAATAGCGTTAATGGGCGGAGATAAGCTATTCGGTGCCAGATTACAACACTTTTTTGCCTCCGGGCAATACGATCCGACCAATGAGCCAGATCTACAGGCTCCGTATCTGTTTGACTATTGCCGTCAGCCATGGCGCAGCCAATATTGGGTGGCCACCAACGCGGATACGTCGTACCGGGATACGCCCGGTGGCTTGGCGTGGAGCAAACTTATGGGCACGGGCAATGACGATTGCGGCGAAATGTCGGCGTGGTATGTGTTATCGCAGATCGGGTTGTATCAGGTGGATCCCAGCCATCCGGATTTTGAATTAAGCACCCCGCGATTCAAAGAAATTACCATCCATTTACAGTCGCCGCACAGTGGCAAAACATTTATCATTAACACGCGTAACGGCGGCGGCCAGGATATGTATATCCAATCGGCGACACTGAACGGCAAACCGCTGAATAAACCGTGGCTGCCGGAGCGGATGGTATTTCGGGGCGGCACCTGGAAGGTGATCGCCGGGACTGCACCCAACAAAAACTGGGGTGCCGCACGCGGTGATGCGCCGCCGTCGCTGTCCGTGGGGCCGCCACGACATTAAATAACTGGATACAGATTGTTTCTTGGTAACTGTTCACGGGCTGACAGCCAATAACGTGTGGAGCGGGTTTTCCTACCTGCATTCCTTTCTGAGGCAGACAAGAACGTCTGCACCACAAAAATGGCCACGGGGTAAAAAGCAGCCCATGCCATGAACGGTACGTTTCTTGCTATTGGTCCCCACGGAAAGCAGTGAACGATGTCCGCGATCAGTGATCCATAATCATTGAAAAGCATCCATAAATTTTCAATATTCAGACGTGCTTGAACAATATAGAGATCGTAATACAACGCCCCGAATCAGGTTCGCAAATTCGCGCTGCCGAGTTAACCGCAGCTCCGCATCGCCTGGCTCCGACAGGCCGCTTCGCAGGGGTGGCGGTAACGTCGGAAATAGTATCAGGAGAGTCCCGGCGAGCCGGGACTGACACGGGAGTTGAACAACTTCACCTGCGGTCACCTGTTCGCTCTGTTCCCCTGATCAAAGTCATTTTGGCCGTGGGCTAAAAGGGGATCGCGTGTCCCGGTAAGCTGCGCGGATGTATTGCCACATCCCCCGCAACCGCTATCCCAAATGCCCGGATTGCTGCATTTCTAAAATCCATCGGGGTGTTTGGGCAATATAGTCCACGAGTTGTTTCTGTCGGCGACTGT
>JAJYGE010000489.1 GCA_021785155.1 Planctomycetota bacterium | reverse complement strand
TCATCGCGGCGGGACGAATCATTTCGCTGAGTCATACCTCCCTGGACCTGATGGGCAATACCCTGACTGGCCAGGGGATATGGAATATGGATCAGCCATTAAAAAGCTCCGCGGTATTTCAATGCAGCCTGCCAAACCCCAAACCTCTGCTGCTGGGATATTCCTGGGCGGATGGATTGAAAGGAACATTTGCCGGTAATATTGTATTAGGCCCAACCACCGGGCAACATCCTCTGGCCCCGCTGGAATTGCGGTTCGATCTGGATGCCAAAAACGCCATGCTCAGCGCAATAAAGCTTGGCTCACTGAATGTTCACGCGTTTATCAGTGATCACTCGATTTTACTGGATCGATCCAAGTTGGCATTTGCGGGCGGCACCATGCGCCTGTGGGCGCGGGTATCGCGGCATCAGGCCGGACTGCTTTCGTCGGACACAAGTCTTACGTTCAACAACATCAGTCTCGATGAGCTTACGCGCACGGTCATTGCCAAAGCCCGGCCCACTCCCGGATTGCTTTCCGGACGCCTTACGGCCGTGGCGCTATCAAATAACTGGCACAATGCCATTGGTTCAGGCGACCTGAAAATTACGCAGTCCAATCTGGCGGGGTCAACGATTATGGCATCGATATATCGACTCATGAATGTTCGGCTTTCGGCCAGTCATCCAACCGGTGCCGGCGAGGCGCGATGGCGCATTGACGGGGGCAATGCCCAGATCACCTATTTGCATTATTTTGACCGCGGGGTGGAGATTCTCGGGGCGGGCGAACTGAAGGATATCTGGAAAATGCCGGACAGCACCTTGAAAGGCTATGTCATCGGCACGGTGCGGCCGTTCAAGAATCTCCGCATCCCGTTTATCCCGCAGGCCAAGGCCATTCTCAATGCGCTGGAATCCAGCGTCAGCTCGGTTGAGGTGGCGGGAACCTGGGCGCATCCAACGACAACCCCGGTTGTTTTCAAAAATCTTGGAACCGCGATTCAGGAAATATTTGTCAATGCGATTGTGGGTAATCAATCCAGTACCAGCGGGCAATAATTCAATGGCATGCGAAGCGCACCGACGAAAGTTGCGATCGGACAGCCGCGACCAATGATTTCACCCGGGAAATGAAAAGCCAACGGCCGGTGTTCAGCCTGTTGTCCGTCCCGGCATTACATCAGAAAAACCGCCGCCGCCACGACGCTGCTCCACAGGCCGTTTTTATCGCCCTCGGCGGTCTGCACAATATTCCGGGTGCGGACGATATTACCGCTCATACGGTAAATTTCTTTGCGTTCGTCGTAGTTGTATTGCGGGTCAAATTCAATGCCCAGCGTGGTGGCCAGCATGGTGGCGGCCATATCCTCGACATAATCGCCGATTTTTTCTTCCGTCATGCCAAAGCCATGGTGTTCACTGATATAGCCGTATTGATCGCGTATGGGCAGCGCCACACCGATACCCGCGCACAGCAGACGGTTGGGTTCATCGCTGCTGGATTCACTGACCACGCCAAAGGCGACCTGTCCGGGGGCAAGTTCGCGGATGGCCTCGGTAACCGGAATGATCTTGCAGCGGGCGGGAAAGATACCGGACACTTGTACAAGATTATACTTCTCAATACCTGCATGTCTGAAAGCAAGCTCCAGTGATTGCGCTTTGTAGCGGTGGCGGCCGACACCTTTGGTGAAAAACACTCGGGTGGGAATCGGAGTTGTCCACGGGTGCGCCATCAGATAAACCTCCAAAAATCGAGGCCCATAGCATACCCGGCGGAGCGTTTGGATTCATCTATCCGCGTTCCGGCCGGAGGGCGGTTGAAAAAAGAAAATTAAAAAATTCTCGCTTTTTAGTTGCATACTGCGAAAAAAGGCTTATTTTATTGCTTAATCGTATTGCAGGAACGGATGATTATGCCGGCGGTGGAACTCCGGCCGTATCCTGCAAAACCCGTCCGCCATAATAAGGAGATGTATATGGCCAAGTCTCTCACCAAGTCTCAGACCGCCGCGAAGCTCGCGGAACTGGTCGCCAAGGAAACAAGTTCACCATCCCCGGCTTGGGCAAACTGGTGCTGGTGAATACCAAGAAGCGCATGGGACGCAATCCGCAGACCGGGGAACCGATTGAAATTCCGGCCCGCCGCAAGGTCAAGTTCCGCGTGGCCAAAGCCGCCAAGGATGCGATCCTCGGCGGAAAATAAGCCAACTGTTTTAACTCCACCCAACCCGGCTCGCGGTTAATGCGCCTGGCATTGGAACCGGATGGTGGGTAACACGATTCAAAACAGAACTCCTGACCGCTTTTGCGGGCGGCGGGAGTTTTGTTTTTTTAGATCGCTTATAGCGCGGGGACGGGCCGACTGGTTTAACGGTCGCGCCGGCGGTACGACCACTTTCCCGCCCAAACACCCGCGGACACCCGAGATAAAAGTTCCAGGCCGTGTCGTTTTCGGCGGTAATTCCAACGAGATCAGCCACCTTTTGCCGCAGTGGAGCGCAGGTTCTCAAGCCGTAAGCACATGAACGGCTTGGATGGCATTGCGCCATCAGGCCGATCACAAATATTGCCAGCCGCTTGGCCACAGGATGGTATTTACAGGGTTGTTGGTGCAGCTCAAGCCGGGGGCACCTGAGTGATGATCCAATTGCGCAGCAACTCCCGTTGCGACATGGACATATAACCATCAGCCAAGGTTA
>JAJYGE010000287.1 GCA_021785155.1 Planctomycetota bacterium | reverse complement strand
GCTTGATCAAATTTCCCAATAAATCGTTCTGCCCCAAAATGTCACGAAGACGAAAAAGAACGAATAAAGGGAAAACTAAAAGACCCTGGCTATGAGCACCACGTCCATTCAACGCAGGCTGGACAATTTCGCCGCTTGGTATAATGAGTGCCGCCCGCACTGCACACTGGGATTCAGAACACCGGAAGAAGCGTTCACCGGCAGGAATCTGACTGAGCCGACTGTTTACCGCGCCCGCGACGGGCCCAAAGTAGACATTCAGATCAAGCGCCGCTGTTTCCGCAGCGATCCGCATCTGCTGATGCCGGAAATCACCGTCCGCCGCGCGGCGTAGACGAATGCCCGCGTAATGGCCCGCCAGCAACGTCTTCCGACCGTTGACGCCCGCGGTGCGCGCCACGCGGCGTTTTTTCTTACGATGCCGGGCAATCGCAGTCGAATTTTGCATAACTATTGCCATAATTCCATGTCATCCATCCGTTTGCCAATCATCCGAACTGCCGTTATCATGAAATTTAGCGCTCCTACAATTGGCTGGGCCACTACAGGACTTCCATTATCATGAAAATCAGCGGCGCTACAATTGGTTGGGCCACTACAATTCTACGTTATGAATCGGATGAGGGCCGGATGGCCTGGCGAAGAAAGCCGGCGGATTGGGTTAACAGTTGCTCGGCGGTTTGGGCGTCGCATTGCCGCATGTGCATGACGATTGCGCGTTTCACTTTCCCATGGGCTTGCTGCAATAATGCTGCGGCGTCGGTGCGATTGATTCCGGTGATACGCATGATAATACGGGTTCCACGATCGATAAGCTTGCTGTTTTTCAGGCAGTCCACATCCACCATGGTGTTACCATAGACCTTTCCGATGTGCGTCATGGCCAGCGTGCTAATGGTGTTGAGAACCAGTTTGGTGGCGGTGCCGGCTTTCAGGCGGGTCGAGCCGGTGAGAATTTCCGGGCCGGTTTCAACACAAATAAAAATATCGGCATCCACAGAAATATGTTCCCGCCGGGTGCAGGAAAGAAAAATTGTCTTCGAGCCGCATTTGCGGGCTTCAGCGATCGCGCCGTGCACAAATGGCGTGGTGCCGCCCGCGGCGATGCCTATGACCACATCGTGCGTGCTGATTTGGATATCCCGTAGTGCCTGCGAGCCGGCTTGTGCATCGTCTTCGACATTTTCAATGGAACGCTCAATGGCGGCGGGCCCGCCCGCGATAATTCCAATCACCATTCCCGGATCGGAGGAAAATGTTGGCGGACATTCTGCCGCATCCAATATGCCAAGGCGTCCGCTGGTGCCGGCACCGACATAAATGAGCCGCCCGCCAGCGCGAAAGGCGCTGGCCACAAGTTCAACAGTCTGGGCGATGGCGGGAGCCTGTTGACCCACTGCCACCACCGCCCGCTGATCTTCCCGATTCATCAACTGTACCGCATCAAGAATCGGCATTTCATCCAGAGATGCCGATTCTGCATTGGTTTTTTCGGTTTCAATATGGCCGCGGTCATGAATCATTTTTGGCCTCTGCTTCGCTATTTACAAAGAGCGGCAACTTTCGTTTCGGATCACCCGCGAGATAAAGCGTTTGGGTGGGGAATGAAAATTCAATTCCCGCCTTCTCGTAAGCTTCCATCAGAGCCAGATTGAAACGCTCGTTATATGCCAAATAGGCCAGCCAATCGCTGGGTGGACGATAATAGTAATATACTTGGATGTTCAGAGAAGCGGCATTGAATTCAGTGAAATGCACCCGCGGCGCGTAAAATTTTGGATCCGCCGGATCATGGACGTTTTCCCTGAATTCTGGAGAGTCCAGGATATCCTTGATTATCTGCACGGCCAGCCGCATTTTTTCCAGAGATGTATCGTAAGGAACCGTGACATTGAGCAGGCGACGGGTAAATGGCCGCAGGGAATAATTCTGCACACTGTTATTGACGATATCCGAGTTCGGGATGGTTACGAGTGTCCCATCAAACAGGCGCAAGCGTGTGGATCGAAATCCAATTTCTTCGACGGTGCCGCTATAACCCTGGTAGGCAATCCATTGTCCAACAACATAGGGCCGATCCAGCAGCAAGGTGATGGAGCCAAAGAAATTTTTGAGCGAGTCCTGTGCAGCCAGGGAAACGGCCAAACCGGCTATGCCCAGTCCGGCCAGCCATGACCCGATGTCGCGACCGAATACGTCCTGCATGATAAACAGCAAACCGATGATGGCAACGAATATGCGAAGTGTTTTACGCACGATCGGCAGAATCTGCTCGGTCAGTGGGGTGTCATGTTTGGCGATGAATTTTTTTAATATTAATTCAACCGTGCTGACAATGTTAAAGACGTACCAGTAAAACACCACTGCCGACAATAGTAAAATTGCCTTGCCACAAATATCTCTCAGTGTTGGAGCCATGTGCAGTTGCCCCAGGCCCGCCAGGAGAAACGCTGTGAATATGAAGAGATTTCCCGGTCCAGCCGCACCGTCAACGAGCAGAGATTGGAAATGCCAATGGCGTGTTTCCAGCATCTTGCCTGCACTTCGTAGCGCAATTGCCACGGCTCGTCCCGCGGCAACTCCGATAAATATGCACGCCAGCAGAATAATCCAGTTGTAATAATGATTTTGTCGGATTAAATCTTCAAACCGAATCTGACTGGTTAAATGTGTCAGCAGGCTGCCGAGCGAATGATGCT
>JAJYGE010000488.1 GCA_021785155.1 Planctomycetota bacterium | reverse complement strand
CGCTGAGCCAATTGCGACCTCAGATCGACGACCAGAGCTTCCAGTTCGGTAATACGCTGCTGATAGGCTTGTTCGGTAGGTGCCTCCATGCTGTTTCGACCAATCCTTTGATCCGATTATTTTATCGGACGGTATTGTGTGCAACGCTCAAATTTTATCCTGAACTTTACGGTGGAAATTTATTTGCTTTTCTTCTGGGGGGGACACTTTATCCATGGTCAGGCTCATTGTGAGCTTGACAGGCCGGAAAGGCCGTGAACGGTTACCTTTCCAGCGCCGCAACGTCCCGGCACGCCGTGGACGGTGCTGACGGCGTTGCGTTTCTTGAATTGCGACAAAAACAGGCCCACCGCGCGGCTGGAAAGTCGGCATTGCCCCGTAGCTTTTCGCCGTCAGTTCGTCAATAATGCGGAGGTTTAATAATCGCGGCCTAGGGCAGCCGCTGGTATATGGAGAATCGATCATGGCAAAGCTGCGGTTGCATTATTTTTATAGTCTTGTCGTGGCACTATTGCTCGCGGTGGGCGTTCACACGCTCCATGCGGCGGCGGTCAAGGGGCAGATGCGCATTGCGTTGATCTGTTCCGGCAGTGTTACCGATGGAGGTTGGAATCAGGAAGGGAAGAATGCCATTTTGATGGTAAAGAAAAAGCTCCATGCCCATGTATCAATTCTGGAACATATTTCACCGGTGCGGGCAGTGAATGTTATGCATGCCTACGCCATGCGGGGATACAATCTGGTGATTGGCCATGGCTATGAATTTCTTATTCCAGCCACACAGGTTGCCGCCATGGGGGGAAAAACAAAATTTGCCGTCAGTGGGGCGGATACCACCAAGCCCGGCGTCCTGACGTTGAATTTTGATCTGGCCCAGCCGTCCTATGAGCTTGGAATTCTGGCGGCCATGTTAAGTAAAACCGGCAAGATTGGTTTTATCGGTGGCGAGGCCATTCCTTCCGTGGTGGCGTGCTATCGCGGATTCGTCGCCGGGGCCAGACGTGTGAATCCAAAAATAAAAGTTGCGGCCGCCTATACCAGTTGGGATCAGCCGGCACTATCCAAAAGTCAGGCTCAGGCATTTATCCAGCAGGGCATCGATGTCATATACCAGAATGTTGACGCCGCCAGCCGGGGCGTATTTGAAGCGGTGGCCCAGGCCAATAGAACCGGCGGCTCTCCGGTTTACGTGTTCGGCTCAAACAGTGATCAGAATAATAATCCCACCTGCTGGCGTTATACGCCGGCCAGTGCGGTTATCCGACTGGATCGCGCCTTTTTGCGTGTAGCCCGGCAGGTGCAAAAAGGAACATTTAAGACGGGTGTGGCTCCGGAAAATCTGCAAAATGGTGTGTGCATTGTGGTGCTGAATCCCAAACTTATCGGCACCGTTATTACGCCCGCTATGCGGAAAGCCCTGGCCCGGGCACAGCGGGAATTACTTTCCGGAAAGGTGCATGTTGCGGGTTGATTCATTACACTCAGGGCAGTCAGGGAGATAGCGCGCCGTTTGAAGGGATTCATTGATGGCCACGCCGCCTTTGGCTTTGACGCTTACCGGTATTCACAAATCATTTCATGGTGTACCGGCGTTGGCTGATGTGTCGCTGGACGTACCGGTGGGTTGTGTGCACGGTATTCTTGGCGAGAACGGGGCGGGCAAAACAACCTTAATGAACATTATTGTCGGCCTTATGCGTCCGGACTGTGGGGGCATCGAAGTCATGGGTACTTCTATGCCGACCGGGAACGTGCGGGCCGGCCGTGCGCGCGGTATCGGCATGGTGCATCAGCATTTCAAACTCGTGGATAATCAAAGCGTGCTGGACAACATCGTTCTGGCCGTATCAAATTGCATCTGGTCGCGCCGGGATCGCAAAGTGCTGCGTGATATTGATCACTGGTGTCGCACATTAAGCTGGACATTGCCGCTGGATGCACCTATTAACCAATTGGGCGTGGGGCAGCAACAACGCGTGGAGATCCTCAAAGCGCTTTGTGGCGGCGGAAAAATTCTGATTCTCGATGAACCCACCGCCGCATTGACGCCTGTGGAAGTGGACGAACTGGCATCGGCGGTGGCGGGTCTGGCCCAAGCCGGCATGACGGTTCTGTTTATAAGTCATAAGCTGCATGAAGTAATACGGATGTGCCGGAGTATTTCCATTCTCCGGCGGGGCCAGGTGGTCTATTCGGGCGGAGTCGGGGATTTATCCGTGGAACAGATAGCGGAAAAAATGGTGGGTGCGAAAGTGGAAGTGCCGCATTTGGCCCAACCGCGCAGCGGCATGGAGGGAGAAGCCTTGTTGGAACTTCATGCGGTGGATTATCGTTCCGGTAAATCCGGGCCGCTGAGATTACAACAAATCAGCCTGCGCGTGAACCGGGGAGAAATTCTGGGCATTGCCGGTGTGGATGGCAATGGCCAAAGTGACTTGGCGCGTCTGATTTCCGGATCCATTGCTCCCGTGGCGGGGCGCATTGTTCGACCGGGCCTGCCCGCGGGAAGCGTCCGGTTAAAGTCCGCGTATATTCCTGAAGATCGGCACCGGGAAGCCCTGGTGTTGCCGCTTCCGGTGAATTCCAATTTACTGCTGCGGAAATATCGTCGGCGTCCCTTCGCGCGATGGGGCTTTTGCCGCTTTAGCCAATGGTGCCGGCAGGCGGAAAAACTGGTGCGGGAGTATGACATTCGACTTCAACACGTTGATGATTTGACCGG
>JAJYGE010000573.1 GCA_021785155.1 Planctomycetota bacterium | reverse complement strand
ACCGGGATTGGTATAGGCTGAAACACCCGTGCCGGGCAAAAGTGCGGCGGGGTTCTGCGAGTTGTAGGACGGGTTATAGGCGGGATTGGTATAAGCCTGACCGTTAATCGCGTTCGGAGCATAGGGATTGCCACCTTGTCCCATGGGGGTTTGAATTAAAGCACCTTGTCCGGAGAGCATCTGCGATCCCATCCCGGAATTAACCATTGAACTGGGTACTCCGGAACTGATGGCGTTAACATTATAAAGCGGCACGGCCGAGGATGGTATCGATGTACTGAAGGACGATTGTCCAATTTGGGGAATGCGGGCAAAACTGGTGGCTCCATTGGGCAGTGTCACCGGCACCACCTGATAATTCACGCGTGGAACCGAGTTGTACATACCCGTGTTGGAATTCGCATAGCCCACGGCATTTGGATTCATCGGAACATAGCCGGGAATCGGACTGTTGCTGCCGCCCGAACCAACCTGATTGTTGGCATCCAAGGCGTTGCCGTTCTGTACCATAACCTGTGCCGATGCCGCAGGGGTACCATACCCTGCACCAAACGCGGCCAGTGCCGCGAGCATAAGTGCTCCGGACCAGGTAACCCTGCGGCCAATCCATGGCTGACGAGCACCGATAAAATCTGGCGTGATGGCTTTCATGACGGTCACTCCTTTTTCTATCACTCTCATCCTTCTCCATCATTATACTTCGGCATTGTATAAAAGTTTCAAGAAATCATGTTCAATTCATAAAATTATTCATCCTTGCGTCGTCAATCGTTTATATAATAACTACGGAATTATTATTCGTAAAACAATATATATTAATTTGTATAAGCGAAAAATATGAGTGTTGGGACTTGAGGGAATCGCGAGAAAGGGCCACGCAGCATAAAAATTACATCATCTACTGGACGTTCGTAAAATGTTATGTATATTATCCAAACAAATGCCTTACGGATTTTCTCAAGAAAGAGGCCGGAACGGTCCGACAAAAGATACAGAGAAGTGCCAGGGTGGGCGCTTTTACGCGGTTGGTGATACGGGCAGACATGAAATATGCCGTAACCACCGCGATTCAATGGAAAGGAGTCCAACGCCATGATGACCACGATTCTCAATTTCCAGCGACCTTCGGTTGCAGTGCCGCCAACGCCGCTTACCAACACCAAAGACATGATGACCGCCCGCGCGGCAGGATTGGCGGGCCTGAAAATATTTCGAATTCAAACCGGCAAAATTCTAGCCAATGGAGAACCGGCCATTGCGCGGTCGCTACGTCGAATGGAGGTGCCGTTGTGCAGCTTCGGCCCGGGCGGAGAGTATATTGTGGATTGGTACGCCCATCGTTATCGCCCGCAGCAACTGGACATCGAGGCAGAACCGGATGGGGAGATATTTTCCCCGTTGAAATTGCTGTTCCGGGAAATTCGAGATGTATTTCTGGGCATTCACCCCGGGCGGCGTTATCGCAGCGAGGAGAGGCCGGAATTGCTCAATGCGTGTCCGTCGTGCGGGCAGTACGATCAGAATTCGCCCTGGACCCGTGCCCAACGGCGCGAGCAGGTGCGGCGGGACAACGACTCAGCAGAGACGGGCCCGGCCAAAATCAGCGCGCCGGTGCCGTCCCTGGTATTTACCGCCGAAAGTCCCGCCTGGCCGGCGGCGAAATCAACGGGCGTAAAAATAATCCGCGCACAGAATTTGGAGACTATCAATGACACCGACGCCCAAACAACTGGCGATCCTTACCGCTATCCGCGACTTTCGTCTGCGGCAGGGCTTTTCGCCGACGATGCAGGAATTGGCCGACCAGCTCGGCGTGTCCAAAGTCACCGTATTCGAGCACGTTCAGGCGCTGGCGCGAAAAAAATTAATTCTGCGGGAACCGCACAAGGCTCGCTCTTTGACGGTGCATCCGGCAGTGAAGCTGCCTGAGCCGTGGAACCGGCATAGTCAGGCCACGGATTTTCCAATGGCCGGATCCATTGCCGCCGGCCATCCGATTGAAGCGGTGGAAAATCCGGACACAATTTGTCTTGGAGATATGTTTTCATCCCGCTTTGGCACCTTTGCTTTGCGCGTGCGCGGGGATTCGATGATTGAAGATCATATCACGGATGGTGATCTGGTCATTGTCGAACAACGCTCCACCGCGCGGGATGGCGAAACGGTGGTGGCGCTTTTATCCGACGGGGCGGCGACGCTCAAACGCATCTATCGTGAGAAAAATCGTGTGCGTTTACAACCCGCCAACAGCGCCATGGCTCCGATTTATGTTAATTCCGATGTCACAATTCAGGGCGTTGTTATTGGCGTACTGCGCCCATTTCACACGAAAGGGTGACATCCACCGATGTCGGCACGACCGGGAAAATGGCCCGCGGCAATAAAACGGCAAAGGGTTATACGCGCGGCGATTACGAACGACACATTAAACTTGAATATTTAACTTGGATAATTTCGCCGTAAAATCACCCTCCTAATTGCGTCTTTCGCCCGCTATTCATATATCAGCAGAAGCCGAGTTGACTATACATTGCGTATTGCCGCTGGCCGATTGGAATGTGTGTGTTCCAGGTGACTTCAACCGTGGTGACGCGTGGACAAAAACTTTGATTGCGTGAAAGGTAAACACCAATCGTAAATTTGTCTCTACATGAAAATTGCGACCATCAACACACTGGCACTGGCGGTCTATTTTCCGGCTCTTCGGGCAAACGAGCGGGTGAAATAAGGGGATGTCTTAACCACAATCCAAGCAGAAATCGCGGCCCTTGAAAGCCCTCCGTGGGGGGGCTTATGGAATTGCGGTTTTCATCGGCACCACCGCAATGCCGTGGCTTTTAAGTGTCGGAAACGATGCGGTTCGCCTACTCCCGCATGGTGCTCGCCAAGCCGCATAATGTGTCACGCGCCGCCCGAAAGTAGATCCGCCGCCCAAGTCCGCACGGCCAATGGCCGGTATATGAGCGCTGTTGCCGGGACAAACGGTAAGGCTTTGCGAAGAAATAACGTGGGGAATTATGGCGCAAGAATGTTGGCCGCCGGCAAGGCGCTCGCGAGGCACCTATCCGTCCCGACCCGTCGGGATAACCAGCGGGCAATTTCCCGATCACAATCGGAATCAACACAACCAGCCAGAATGTTCAGGCTATTGTTTGCGATGCCTGAACACCCACCTGTACATGAATGTGGATCAGTGAAGGCTGGACACGCACGCATGGCCTCATTTACCTCGTTTGAATAATTAATGTACATATAATAATGTGTTGTATTATTAGCACGGCGCATGGATGGCGCTAGTTTTCCATGACCTGTTGTCTCAGCGTGTCAGTTTATCCATTTTTCAGCGCCGTCTTCATGGACTCTTAATAATGTTGCCCATAATCACCCGCACCTTTGTGGTTGTGCTTCGGTGGCATTGTCCATGGCCACCGCGGTGTTTTTGAGGCTCTTTTTAAGGAGAACAGGTTATGGAAGCATGGATCGGAAAAATTTCCTCACAGTTCGGCGGGCGCGCCTTTGTGGCCGCGATGCTGGCGGGGGCGAGTCTGGCGGGATCGGCCATGGGAGCGGCAAGCAGCACAGCCCCGGCAACCACCAGCACGATGACGCCCGCGCAGGTGCAGGCGGAGTTGCAATCCCTGCAGGCTCAGGTGGCGGCCCTGAAGGCCAAGGAACAGAAGACCAGCGACAGCGTGCAAAGTGCCGCGCAGGTAAAGGCAATTGTTCAGGAGGTGCTTAGCAACTCCCAGAAGCAATCGCAGTACCTGGATCACCAATTGCAGGCTGGATATGACAATGGGTTTTATATCCAGACTGCCGACAAAAATTTCAAATTCCAGTTTAACGGCTATTTTCAGTACCGCTACGTGTTTGGCTCTTATCAGCCCACTCAGGCGGTTGGAACTCCCGCCTCGCCGAATGGCGATGCCAATGGCTTTGGATTCCGGTACGCACGGTTGATTTTCTCCGGTAACGTATTCAGCCCACGGCTGACCTATTTTATCCAAAGCGATTTCGCCGGAGGCAACGGTACCAGCAATCAGGACTTTTTTGCCGAGAAAGATCTGTGGGTAGCCTATCGGGTAAAGAAGTGGCTGCAATTTAAGGCTGGTTCTTACCTGGTTCCTTTTACGCATGTGGAATATATTTCATCGGGTCTGGAAATGGTGGACTTCAACTCTGTGGAATGGCCATTTGACCCGGTTCGGGCCATGGGTGCCAGTGTGTATGGCGACATTATCCCCAATAAATTCGATTATGATTTTATGATCAACAATGGTGCCAATACCAATGCCAATGGTTTTGCCGGAAATAACGTATCGCTGGACAATCGTCTCGGTTTTGCCACACGGTGGCAGATTGGTACGCGGATTTCTGATTTTGGCATGGAGCCGGACCTTCGGTGGTCCAAGCATCTGCAATGGATGCTCGGTGTGGCATTTGACTTTGACAGTCAGACCCATGCCACGGGCGCGTTCCCGGCCGGACAAACCACTGATCAAATTCCAGGGCTAGTGAATCCGCAGACGGGTAACTACTATCCCAATTACGCTCCCACCGGTAACGTCTACCGCGCGACTGTTGACTGGCAGATGCACTACCGAGGCTTTGCGTTCAGTCCGGTGCTATTTTACCAGGATACCAATGACAGTGGCGGATCGTCTACGACGGGTAACTTCCCTGGTACGTCGACACCGGGTAACTTGACGACGATTTACGGCAATAGCAGCGCCCAGCAATTTGCGTACTATCTCCAAGGCGGATACTTCATCGTGCCGCATAAGTGGGAGCTAGCCGCCAGTTACGGGCAGATGTATCAGCTTGGCCAGAATACGACCATGAGTGCGTATGAAGCGGGCGTGAACTATTACATCATCGGCGACAATGTAAAGTTGCAGTTGGATGAAATATACACACCACGTGCTGCGTTCACGACCCAATTCGCGGGAACCTTCGTGAACAATGCCAGCTACGTGACGGAATTGCAACTTCAGGTGAAGTTCTAATCCGGTTTTGGCGGTCTGGATTGCAACCCGTCAGCAGGAATTTCAGGGGCGGATAGCCAAGCTATCCGCCCCTTTTTATTATTATTCCCCGCGTTTTGATCTGGAGAAATCCGCGACTTGCATTTTTGAGCCTTCATACGATGTTGGCCATGTCGGCGTCCGCACAGAAAAGCCCGATTATCAGGCTCCGATGGTGTGTGAAACTTTAGGCGGGCACACCCACTGGCTGAAGATCAACGATCAACCCAAGCTGATTGTATATTTGTTTTTGCGTGCTATAATTCTGACTAGACAAACTAGACAGGAGTTAATCGATGGAGTGGCAACTGCAGAATGCTAAAATGAAATTCAGTGAATTGGTACGACGTGCCTGCACCGAAGGGCCGCAAACCGTTACTGTCCATGGCAAACGTGATGTTGTGGTTCTGTCCCACAAAGATTACACGGCATTGGTCAGCAAAAAGCCCGGCTTAACCAAGTTTTTACTGTCGGGCAAGCCCTGGCCGACGGACGTTGTCAACAGTATCAATAACCGGGGCCGCGATGTTCCCCGGGATGTGGAATTCTGATGTATCTTATCGATACCAACATCATATCCGAAGCGCGCCGTGGTTCCGCGCCGGCCATTCGCTGGCTCAAGAGTGCCGATCCGGAATCTTGTTTTCTCAGCGTTTTGACGGTCGGTGAGATCGCCAAAGGCGCTGCAATAAAGCAGCGAAAAGATCCGGCCGCGGGTCAAAGTCTGTATCGCTGGCTGGATCGCCTCCGACTTGATTATGCGAACCGGATTTTACCCATTTCTCAGGCCGTTGCCGTGGAATGGGGACAGCTTGTCGCAATTCGACCGAGGCCCACAGTGGACGCGTTGATCACCGCTACGGCCATCGTTCATCGTCTTACACTTGTCACCCGCAACGAGGTGGATTTCGCGGATTTCGGCGCACCAGTGGTGAATCCATGGACTTTGTAACGTCAATGACCACATTGATACACTGATGGGTTATTCCGGCTTGCGCACTGTAACCGCAAATTCCGCGCATTCCGCCGGTCGATGACAGAGCACTGGGATGGCCAAATTCATTTCTGATTGTTCACCGTTGGCGTCATGCCTGCAATGATGCGAACGAATAATACAAGTTTTGTATAAGCGAATAATTCGCTGTCGTGAATAATCGTATCTGTATGCAACTATCGTCCGGGGTATCGCGTTTGCAATAAGGTATAATGTGGATTGCAAAGGCCGGTGGTTGCCGGTTTTTTAGGCAATCGGGATTGGAACTTCATGCGGCGGGCATGATAGTGCCCTGCATGTTGCAGAAGGATGACGGTATGATCATTCACGTGCCTGTCCGAGTTATGGCCGAATGGTAATGGAGGCAAGCCTGTCGGCTGTTGTTGCGGCGAACAATAATAATATGGTTGCCTGATATGAAAACGAAGGATATTTGAGGCTCGATGGTGACTGGGATTCGGGCCGTTTGGAGTAGCTGTGAACGGTTTTATTGATAAGCGGTCTCTCAAGGTGATCTTTGCAGGCATCATTGGGGGAATTGTGATAGTCGGCGCGATCGAACTATTGCATATAAAGAAAAGGACGCTGCTAAGTGCCACGTCGGTGGCCAATATCAGTGATCCCAGCCGAGTACCGCGCGTGCTGGTGCAAAGTGTGCAATCCGGACCTATCGCCCGGGTACTGGATTTGCCCGGCTCGTTGCGATCCTATTACAAGGCCAATATGTATGCCAAGGCTTCGGGCTACATTGAAAAAGTTCTTGTGGATATCGGCGATCACGTAAAGACCGGACAATTGCTGGCCGTTATTGAAGAGCCGGAACTCAAGAAGCAACTGGCTCAATCTCAGGCGTCGCTGGCGGCATCAGATGCCGGCGTAACCCAAGCGCAGGCGCAGTTGGATCAATACATTCGCGGCTTGGGTGTGGCCCAGGGCAATTTGACCAGTGCCCAGGCTTCGTTGACGCTGCAAGAAGCCATCTACGCCAGTTCCAAACAACTGTTCCAAGGCCAGGCTATCAGCCAACAGGCTTTTGATCAGGTTACCAGTCAGCTAACCGGTGCGCAGGCCGGGGTGGATGTCGCCCGCGCCAAAGTGGCCGCTGCTGAAGCCTTGATCCAAAGTGGCCGATCCGCTCTGGTGCTTTCGCAGGCCAACGTGCAGGTGGCGCAGGCACGGATGCAGAAGATACAAACACTGCTGGCTTATGATCAGATCACGGCCCCCTTTGACGGCGTGATAACCATGCGCGGCATCGACCCCGGAGATTTCGTTCAATCCGCATCGCAGGGCAAATCGCTCAAGCCTTTATTTCAAATTGTGCAGCAGAATAAGGTGAGGGTTTTCGTGGATGTACCGGAGCAGGATGTGCGATTTGTGCATGTCGGCACCGCCGCGGAGGTCACACCATTCGGCTATGACAACATTCATCTGAAAGGAACCATCACCCGTACCGCCGATGCGTTGGATGTGGCCACTCGAACGCTGCGATGCGAAATTGATCTGGAGAACTCCAAGGGCATATTGCGGGGCGGGATGTATGCGGATGTCAAGATTTTTGAGCACCGTGCGGATGGCGTGCTGGTTCCGCAAACATCCCTTATTACTTCAGGGGATGATACATACGTCATGCTCGTGAACAAAAATACGGCCGTTGAGGTGCCGGTAAAGACCGGCTTGTCCACAAGCCTGATGGTGCAGATTACATCCGGGCTGAAGGTGGGGCAGCAGATTATTGTGCGAGGGCAGAACTTCGTGCAGCCAGGCAGTGAGATTATTCCCATCCTGCGGAAAATCGTTCCGGTGGCCGTCAAAGTGAATCCAGTGCCGGCGGTGGCGGGATTTGCCAATTAAGAATTCACGGAATCGAGAGGTTATGAATAAATTCGTTGCCGGGCTGCTAAGTTGCCTATGCGCTTGTTGTCTATGCGCATGTTCACAAGACTTCAAAGTTGCCAGCAATCATGCCAATGTGTCGCTGATGCCGACGGCCAAAGTTGCGACATCGACGTTTCATCTGGATCGCGCCCATGTTCCGGCCATGTATCACGAACTAATGTCCATTAATCTGGCGGCGGTGGTGAAAGTTGCCCAGGCGGATAATCTGGATATCCAGGTCGCCCGCCAGCGGGTGGAAGAATCCAGCGGACGACTGGCCTCCAGCGTCGGTGCGGCGTTTCCGGTGCTGGCTCCCACGGCGATTTTTAATTACAACAATGGCGTTGCCCGATCCACACCGGGTAATATTGTTACTGCTGATTTCAGTTCCATTTCGCCCGCCGCCGCGATCCAATGGGTGGTGAACCCCGGACGGGTGATTTACAACATTGTGGCGGCAAAAAAGCGGCTCAATGCGTCGCGCGCTCAACAGGCATCCGTGATTCAGCAGATCATGGAAAAGGGAGCGATTGAATATTATCAATTGGTCCAGGCGCAGGCGGATGTCGTGGCGGCACGCGATGCGGAGGCTGATGCGGAAGAACTTCTGCGGTTCGCCCGGTTGCGTCTGAAAGCGGGCACGGCAATTCCCGCGGATGTCGCCAGTGCCGAAGCGGAGGTGGCCAGTCGGCGGCAGGGGGTGCTGCTGGCATTGAATCGTTTTTATCATTACTCAACGGATCTTGCGACCACGCTGAATCTGGATTCCACAGTCACGCTGGTGCCCAGTGTGAACGCGCTCAAGGCCAATCGGCTGGTTCGTAAGTCCCTACCGATCGGCCAACTGCTCAAGCTGGCGGTGAAATATCGCCCCGATTTGCAGCGGGTGCGTGAATTGGTGCGCGCGGCAAAGGCTGAAGGCGGCGCTGTGACGTGGGGCGATCTGGGGCCGACACTTACAGCCGGTTATACGGCCGGGGCCATTGATGGGCGGTATTACAATGTTACCGGCAAGGGTCCGCCCGTAAGTGAAAATTATAGCCTGCATGGATATCAGAATCTTCAGGCTGGTGGCGGCTGGCAACTCGGTTTGAGCACGTTCGGGGATATCCAAACGGCGAAGGCTCGGGAACGTATTGCCGAGATACGCTCCAATCAGCAATTAGCGCTCGTCGAGGCTACCGTGGTCAAGGCATTGCAGGATAGCCGCACCAATGCCCAACTGATTCCGATTGCCGCGGATCAGGTACGCTCCGCACAATATGCGTTGAATATCATTAAGGTGAACTATAAAGCCGGCACGGTGACATCGCTGGAAGTTCTCGTGGCGGAAAGCCAGTTGGCGCAGGCACAGCGGGACTACGCCGCGGCCATCGCCCATTTTAACCAATCCCAGATTGCCATTGTCGGGGCCGTAGGGCTGGTCAGCGATAAGACGATTCTTGGATCGGCCACTTCGCCGGTGATGCGGACATCCCAAGGTGCGGTGACGCGGCCGACGACGGTACCGGCACGCAAAATTGATTAGCATCGGCGGTTGATATTTTCCGGCCATAAGCCGGTATGATTCCTGAACTGTTAGGGTAAGAAAGCATGTTTAACCTTGTCCGACTGGCTCTTCGCCGCCCCATAACCATACTCGTGCTTATTATGAGCGTGGTGCTGGTGAGTATATTGGCCATCAAGGAAATGCCGCGGGATATATTTCCGGATTTGGGCGTACCGATTATTTACGTCGCCCAACCATACGGTGGCATGAGCCCCGCCCAGATGGAGGGTTACATCGCCCGTTATTACGAAGCCAACTTTCTCTACGTATCGGGCATTCAAAGCATTGAAACCAAATCCATCCAGGGCCTGACGCTGGTGCGGCTGCAATTTTACCCCGGCACCAATATGGCGCGGGCGTTGGCACAAACCGTTTCGTACGCCAACCGGGCCAAAGCCTATATGCCGCCCGGTACTGTGCCGCCGTTTATCATGCGCTTCAGCACGGGCAGCCTCCCGGTGGGCGATCTGGTTTTCAGCAGCAAAACGCGAAGTCTGGCGCAATTGCAGGATCTGGTGCAATTTCGCGTGCGGCCTCTGTTTGCAACCTTGCCGGGCGTATCGGCTCCGGATCCCTTCGGTGCCAGCAAACGTTCCATTGTCATTAATCTCAAACCGGATCGTCTCCGGGCGTATGCGCTGACGCCCGATCAGATTGTCGCCGCGGTAAAGGCCGCCAATGTGATTGTCCCGTCGGGTAACGTCCAGATCGGCCATGAGACGCCCCTGGTAAGGTCCAATGCCGTGGTGGGTCAGATTCAGAGCATGTTGAATATACCGTTGAAATTCGGCACCACGCGGACGGTCTATCTGAGGGATGTCGCGACGGTTGAAGATGCATCGGATATCACGGTCGGTTACGCTCTGGTCAATGGGCGCAAGACCATTTACATGCCGGTAACAAAACTTTCCGGGGCTTCAACGCTGGCGGTGGTCAACACGGTAAAACAAAATCTGCCGAAGTTTCAGGCCATGATGCCCAACGATGTGAAGATTCGCTTTCAATTCGATCAATCCCCGTACGTGACGCGCTCCATCGCCAACCTGCTTAGCGAGGCGGCGCTGGGCGCGGTGCTTACGGGCCTCATGGTGCTGCTGTTCCTTGGTGATTGGCGCAGCACGGTTATCGTGCTGATCACCATACCCATCTCCCTGCTCTGCGCGGTCGTGGCGCTGTGGACCACCGGGCAGACCGTCAATCTTATGACGCTGGGAGGACTGGCGCTGGCGGTGGGTATTATCGTCGATACCGCCACGGTTACCATTGAAAATATGCACACGCATCTGGAGCGCGGCAAAAGCATCGCGCGGTCGGCGTTGGATTCCACCATTGAAACAGACCTACCCCGCTTGCTGGCGGTGTTGTGTATTGTGGCCGTTTTTATCCCCGCATTTTTCATGCAGGGGGCACCACGGGCGCTTTTTATTCCACTGTCGCTGTCCGTGGCTTTCGCCATGGGGGCATCCTACCTGCTTTCCAGCACTCTGGTGCCGATGCTCTCGATATGGATGCTCGGGGAACAAAAGTCGCACGCGCCAAAAGAAGGCAAATATTCGTTCGCGGCTTTCCAGCGGCTCTACAAGCGGGCACTCCTGGCCATCACCCCCCATCGAATCATTCTTCTGGTGGTTTATTTTGCGGTCTGCGCCGCCATCATCGCTTTGATTACGCCCCACATCGGCACGCAGATTTTTCCGACGGTATACAACGGGCAGTTTGAGGTGCGACTGCGCGCGCCGACCGGCACGGACATTGACACCACGCTGAAAATAACCCGCAATGTACTGGCGGCGATCAAGCGCGAAGTGGGTGCCAAAAATCTTGAATTAACGCTTTCCTATGTCGGCCTGCAACCGGCCGATAATCCCATCGGGCCGATCTATCTCTGGACGGCGGGCCCGGAAAATGCGGTCATTGATGTGCAGCTCCATGAAAAAGCGCCGGTGGATATTCAGAAGGTGGAAGACGCACTACGGTTGAAACTCGCGTCCCTTGAACCCGGTGTGCGGTTCAGCTTCGATCCCAGCGACATCATTAACCGCGTTATGAGCTTTGGGGCGCAAAATCCGGTGGATGTGGATGTCAGCGGCCCACACCTGCGTGATGATCTGGCATTTGCGCGAAAGATCAAGTCAAAACTTCTGGGGATTGAAGCACTCAAGGATGTGCAGATTGAACAATCGGTCAATTATCCCACGCTGAATCTGGATATCGATCGTGCGCGGGCCGGCCTTTTTGGATTAACCGCGCGCAGCATCATGGACTCGGTCCTGGAAGCAACCGCATCGAGCCGCTATGTCACGCCGATATTCTGGGCTGATCCCATGACCGGGATTTCCTACCGTATGCAGGTACAGGTGCCGCAGCAGAAAATGAATTCCCTTCAGGCGGTGCAGAATATTCTGGTCGGGGCGTTGCATGGCCAGGCGGTGCTCCTGCGAAATATGGCCGGTGTCAAACGCGGCGTATCCGTGGAAGAATATGACCGGATCAACATGCAGCGGGAGATGTCCATTACCGCCAACGTTGATTCAGACAACCTTGGCGGCGTGGCCACCAGACTTCGCGCCGCGATCACCTCCGTCGGTAAGCCACCGCACGCGACGACGGTGACGGTGGCCGGGCAAATCCCCATCATGGAACAGATTCTCTCCGGATTGGGAATTGGTCTATTGGCCGCCATTGTGGTGATATTTCTGATGCTGGCCGCGAACTTTCAGAGCTTCAAGCTGGCAGTCGCGATTATCTTCACGATGCCGGCAGTGATCGCAGGCGTGGTCTTATCCCTGTTTCTCACCGGCACCACACTGAATATTCAATCCTTCATGGGTGCGATTATGGCGGTGGGCATCGCGGTGGCGAATTCCACTCTGCTGCTGACATTTGCCGAACATTTCCGCTGCGGAGGTATGGACAGCGCCAAGGCCGCGGTGGAAGGTGCCGGCAGCCGCCTACGCCCTATTCTCATGACCAGCATTGCCATGATCGCGGGCATGATTCCTATGGCCCTGGGACTTGGTGAAAGCGGTCAACAGTCCGCCCCCATTGGCCGCGCTGTCATCGGCGGGCTGGTCTTCGCCACGCTGACCACACTATTGGTTCTGCCATCGCTATACGCGGTCATGCAACGCAATGCTTCCGTGACCACCGCATCACTGGACCCCGATGATCCCGCCGGCGGATTCTATGAAGCCACGCCCGGCGGTAACTTGACGAATTGACAAGTCTCTGCTTTTCCACCGCAAAACAGCAAGACAACGGGCGGTTGACAGCCTTGTTGCCCCGGCACGGCCTGACGCTATAAGGTGTATGGTTGGTCAATGGAGTACACATCATGCGCGCCAATATCGTCATCGACGACAAGCTCATGCAGGATACTTTGCGCGCTACCGGATTGACGACCAAGCGCCAGGCTGTGGAACTGAGGCTTCGCACCGTGCTGCGTTTGCGTCGACAGGAAGCGATACGCCATTTTCGCGGTAAACTTAAATGGGACGGCAACCTTAACGCGATGCGGATCGAACGATGATTCTTGTCGATTCCGGCGTGTGGATTGATTATTTCCGCGGTACCGCGACGCCGGCTGTTGACAAGCTCGACCAACTGCTGGGTTATGAGTTGCTGGCAATAGGTGACCTGATTCTGATCGAGGTGCTCCAGGGGGTCAAGAGGGATCGGGATTTTAACCCGTAGTTCCCCCCGGAATTCGACGCAATATTCATTTGTAAGTTGTTGATGCGCCATGATTTACGGCGATTGGCCGGGGCCGTTTTTTTCTGTAGTTGTACCCATGTAAATAATGTGTGTACACTTGACATTGAATTTATTTGCGATATACTCATGC
>JAJYGE010000131.1 GCA_021785155.1 Planctomycetota bacterium | reverse complement strand
ACAGCAAGGCAATGTCGTGTCAACCGTATTTTGTGGCAAATACCTATTAAATAAGTTCAATTATCATCTAAATAAGGATAGAATGCGGCTATAGCGGCAGATATAGATAGGTCATACATAACCTATGCGAATGCCGTCCCAAGCCGAGACAACCAACCGACTGCAAATCCCCTGTAGAATCGCGGCGAAACGTGCCGCCCCTCCAGCCCAGCCTGAGCTATCTCGTGCCGAAGAGATCACATAACTTGTAAAGTCATGCTAGGGTATGCTATAATGATGTGGTTTATTGAGCTTCTTTGAAAGGGGGCGAAAGGTATCGACCGGACAGTAGTGTCGATGATGGCGTGCCGACCTGCCAAACAAGTCGTTAAACTGAGTGGCAAAAAATCAAATGCTGAGAACTTCAAGTTCCCAACAGCCGGGGGCGCAAGCCTTCGGTTGGCTGCCTAATTAAACAGGCAACCCGGTTCCCGCAGGAAGTCCGCGGCTTGCGACGAACCGACGACTAGCGGAATGCTCAAATGGCAACGTCTATCGGCCATTTGCTAAGACCCAGGATGGGCTGGAATTTCCGGAAGTCAGACTGTCGGCGTCCGGCGATTTGAGATTAACATGCAGTCTACGCACGTAGAGGTTGTCTTCAACCTGCCACGGGACGAGGGTTCGACTCCCTCCGCCTCCAAGTTTACGCCGGGCCAGTCTCCTGACTGCCCGGCGTTTTTTTTTACAGAATACGACTATCCGTAAAACCCCGCGCACTGTTGAACCACCAACTGCGTGCCGGGAATCCCGTTATTTTCTCAATGCTCACGCAGCCATGCTCAGTGCGTGAAATACAGTGACGTTGCCACCTGGCTTGCGGTGGCGACCATCTGAGTCATCGCTTTGACCGATGCGGCGTCGTACATATTACGCTGATAAGCTCGCAATAAGTGCTGGTACATGCGCTGTCGGAGCAACAGTGCAATGGCCGCCTGCTCCTGCCCGAATGGAATTACATGATGGCGGGTAACCGCTCCCACACGGATAATGACCACCGCATCGCCGCGCGGATTGGTTTTATTTTTAATCAACAGCGGAGGTGCCATGGTGTGAGGCTTCAGAGAAAAGGCTGTTTTTTCAATCAGCGGGTTGGATAATTCACCGCGCCGCGTATCGGGCCAATGGCCGCCGTTATCAGCCGCCGGATCGGAAGAATTATTCTCCGCCAGAAGCGCAAAATTGGCACCGTGGCGGATTTCACTTTCCAACTTATCACAATACGCCAAAGCTTTACGCCGGGCCACGGCAATTTGGGCTTTGGTGGGATGGGCCACGGGCTGCGTGTGCGTTGGATCATTGGGATCCCGCGGCCACTGATTAATAACGCGATATGCAATGGTATAAAGATCCACAGAAGCGTGCTGCGTATACTTGGTGATATGCGCCTGATAATAATGCCACAACTCGCGCCGCGTGCTGATGAGTTTCGGATATATCGTGTGATTGAAATACATGCCGATGATCGTCTGGTTCCTAATGCCCTGCAGCTTCTCCTGAAGCGAACTGCCCTGTTGTCGCAATGCACGATCCGCAAGCTGTTCGGATCCCAAATATTGCGCGACAATTTTTGCTTTTTTGGCGGCCACCACGGCCGCGACTTCCTTCATATCATCCTTATTCAAATATCGTTTAGCCTTGGCCAGAAACAGAATGTCATCAATTTTTAAATTCAGTTCGCGGGCGATTGCTTGTTCCGCCTGCTGTTGAAAATACTCCTTGGTTTTGCTGATGGCCGCAGCATTCTTTAACTCTTTGGAAATTGGCCGCAGCACGTCCTGTACAAATATCGGCTTGCTGTTGACCGTTCCAAGCAGTGCGGCCACAGCCAGATTGGTTCCCGCAGCAGGTACCGCCGCTTGAATATTGGCCTCTTGGCCCGGCAGTGTACCGGCGGTCAGCACACTGGATTGGGTAATCGGCGCATTTAGGGGTACCAGATCAGCCGCCGGAGCGGATGTCGAAGGCAAAGCTGCTGCCGGATGGGAAACTGGCACGCCCGGGCGGATAAAAGCTGTTGCCGGAATGGTGGTCGGCCCTTGAGAACCACTCTGTGTGCAACCACCCATGGCCACTGCCAGCAATGCTACCCCGACGGCAATCGCCGGAGCGTGAATAATTTTGCTGCTCAACATTTCAGTCATCCAATTGTTCCTCGTTTGGCACACAAATTTTTTGTGTCAACAAAATCTTCGGCGTATTTTGGGGCACCGTCATGGCACAAAACTGCCAAGGGTTAATCGCCGGAGAGCGTATTGGAACATAAAACGCGCCTAAAACAAAACGTGCCGGACGAAGATACGCTTTTGCGAGCCACGCTACTTGGACACCGGTCCGAATTATCGTCAAGTTGCAGGGACGGTTTTGCGACCAGCAGCAGAGGTTATTCCACGCCCGCCAGTGGAACCAATACTTTTACCAGGTCGTTCATGGTGTATTGTCGGTCGAGAACCAACGGCAGTAAAACGCCATGATTGTGTGAAGAGTCGACGATTAACATGTTTTTACCCAGCAAGCCAAAGCCGCTCTCCTGCATCTGATGGCCGCAGATAAACACATCGGCCCACCAAAGCTTGCTAAGTGCGGCAAGGGTCTGTTCGCTTTGGGACCGGCCCCAGACCATCTTGTATACCGAACCGTTCCGTTGATAATCTGCATCCGTCAGGGTGCGTCTTACGATGCCGGCA
>JAJYGE010000217.1 GCA_021785155.1 Planctomycetota bacterium | reverse complement strand
AAAGGGATATAACCCGGACTTTGGTGCCCGGCCATTGCGCCGTGCCATCGAGCAGTACGTTGAAGATCCGCTGTCCGAATCCATTTTGCGTGGTGAATACAAGCAGATGGCATGCGTCAAAATTGATCGCGATGGTGAATCGCTCCGGTTCACCGGGGTGCCCAAGCATCAGGAGCCGGCGGCCGCCGGTGCCGGCGGAGCAGTTGCCACCTGATTGGGGCGCTGGTGGAAGGTTGTTGTAAGTTAATGCAAATCCGCCGGGGAATTTCCCCGGCGGATTTTTTATAGTTGGGGGGAGCATAATATCTTTGCCACAGCTTTGGGGCAGAGGACAGGCAAAGCGGTTATTTGGCTATTAAATATCAATATGGCCAGATATTTGACGTCACATGAATTTTCGCGTACTTTCAATTCTCTTAAGTGCACTGGGCCGCAAGCTGCGTTTCCGCAGGGCGTTGCGTTGAATTTATACAGGAGCCTTTTATGCCGTTATTCGTTGATCGCCACTGGGGCCGCGTTCTAATTTCGCTGATGTTTGTCGCATGTCTGTTGCCAGGGTTTACCCAACAGGCAATGGCCAGTCCAATTCGTATTGCGTGCGTTGGAGATAGTATTACATGGGGATATACCATTACACACCATCGCCTGGCGCGGGCGTGGCCCGGCGTCTTGCAGAAACTGGTAGGCAAAAAGTATAAGTCGGGCAATTTTGGTCACAGCGGCGCGACACTGTTGAAAAAAGGCAATCTTCCATATTGGAAGACACCGGAATTCAGGGCGGCGACAAAATTTGATCCCAATATTGTCATTATTATGTTGGGTACAAATGATACCAAGCCACAGAACTGGAAAAAATATGGAGCGCAATTTACCGCCAATGCGGAAGAGCTGATTCGGCATTTTGAGCACCTCAAGGCGCATCCAAAAATCTACATATGCACGCCGCCGCCCGTTGTGCGTGTTAAAAAGCTCGGTATCAGCAATCCATGGGGTATCAATGAAAAGACTCTGGTTGCCGGCGTCATCCCTGCCATAAAACGGGCCGCAATGGCAACCCATACGATGGTAATCCATGTCCACCGCTTGATGCTCAAACGCATTACCCGTCCGCTTTACCGGTACTTCGCCCACGACGGCGTGCATCCCGACGCGGCCGGGCAGGCGGTTATGGGGAAAATTATCTATCAGGCGGTCTTCAAAAAATAATCCCCGGTGTGGTTTGGTTGACCGTTGCCTGCGGTCCGGGAAAATGGACATTATTTTCCCTCATTCGTGATTTGCCAAGTGCCGGTACTTATTCCTATAATTGCAACGTCTTTATAGGCAGGGCGGCTGATCGTTGCTGAGAATAAACTTACAACATCGATGCAAAAATGAATCTTATGAAGAGATGCGTGAGCGAATGCTTGATGAGACCGGCCGATTTATTGAATGGGGTTTGGCTCATTCGCATCGTGTGCCGCATATTCCGGCGTATCCCATTGGTAAGGGGGAATTTTCTGCGAATGTCAGGCGTTGGTTTTGGGAAGTGGTGCTCACCAGCGATTTTGGTCCGCCGCCGTTTGAATAATCCGGTCTTGATCCGCTGTTTCCGAGTCTCAATGCCAGGAGTTCCATGACATGCAGATGATTGCTCAACCCTCGCTGTGGGAACGTCGCAGGCCTTTGGTGCTGGCATTCCTCTGTTTTGTTTTCGCCGCCTGGTTTGCGTGGGATGGCTGGTATGGCTGGCCGAATCATGATGACAAAGCGGTAAAGCAAATGCTGGTATCCCACCGTGTGACAGGCAAGGATAAAGCCATTGCGCGATCGTGGCCGGGCTGGCGACAAGCAACGAATGCCCAACGGCTTAAGTTTGATCATCTTGTGCGGATTAACAATATCACGGGCTGGCATACGGTAACGGATATCCATAACCAGCGCTGGATCGTCTTGGGGATTGGTCTGGTGGCGGTGGGGGGGCTGATATGGTATTGGCGCGTGAAGTCCAAACGCATTGTCGCGGACGACCAGGGCCTGCATCTGCCAAATGGAAATCTCGTGACTTATTCGGCAATGAAGGTCATTGATAATCGCCGCTGGCCCGGTGCCGGCCTGGTAACAGTTGAATATAGTGATACCTCAGGGCATTTGCATCATGCGATTTTAGACGCGGTGATTTATGAAAATCTTCCGCCACTGTTAAATGAGATTATTGCCCGAGCCACGGCCGCGGAAGTGGTGAACCCGCTGGAAAAGCCGCCGGTGGCAGCCAACATGGAGAGTTAACACAATGACATTGGCAGCAATCGTAACAGATTTAATATTCTCGACAAAAATTGTGACCGAAGCCCGGGCGCAGGGGCGAGATGTGCGGGTGTTGCGATCCTATAGCGTTTTGAGTGAATTTCTCCGGTTAACGCCACCAGATGCGTTAATTGTTGATCTGAATTGCGGAGGCATTAACGGCATTTCCGCCATCGCCTTGGCCAAAAGCGCGAAACCCACATGCAGGGTTGTGGCGTATTTATCACATGGTCAGCAGGAATTGGCCCAACAGGCTCGTGAGGCAGGAGCAGATCAGGTGGTTCCGCGTTCAGAATTTGTCTTAATATTGCCGGAAATTGTGGGAACTTACGCGGATGTGCTTGCGGTGGAGGCAAAAACAGAAGCTGTCAGTGGATCCGCAGTAAGCGTTGATCAACCTAAGGTTATGTAACCTGTCACGCAAAAATTTGTAACCCTTG
>JAJYGE010000422.1 GCA_021785155.1 Planctomycetota bacterium | reverse complement strand
GTATGACAGCACGGGGCTTATTAGTTTGAGATCGGGCCATCCCATCCGCATTCATTTAAATTACAATGGATTTACGTTAACCGCAAAATTAAAGGATGAAATCACGGGTCAGACGTGTACATGGAGCAAACAACTCGATATTCCACTGGCGGTGAATGGCAATCGCGCGTATGTCGGATTTACCGGTGCCAGCGGCGACGCTACAGCGGTACAGACCATCAGCGATTTTACGTTTCAGTCTGAAAAATCCACGCCGGTATTGGTTGACCAGTCACCGGCCAATCTTGTGAATCCATTTATCGGTACCGGTACGGGTCCCGGTGGCAGCATTAATTTGTTTCCTGGTCCATCCATGCCGTTTGGAATGGTACAGCTTAGCCCGGATACGGAATCGCGTGGCTTTGGCTATCACTATTACCAGCAGCAGATACAAGGCTTCAGCATGACGCATATGAGCGGCCCAGGTTGTCCTAACGAAGGTGATGTGTTTTTCACCGCCACGACGGGGGCGGTGCATACGCAAATAAAAAACTTCCAATCGACCTTTTCACATGCCATGGAATCAGCGAAGCCGGGCTACTATCAGGTTCAGTTGTTGCGATGGGGAATTAACACGCAGCTAACGGCTACCACTCGCTGCGGCGTGGCCAAGTTCACTTTCCCCGCCGGAAAGCGGGCTAATATTCTTATTCCCATCAGCCATACGCTGAATTACACCGTCGCTTCTAAAATTGAGATCGTCAATAACCATGAAATCACCGGCTACGTGGTGGATCATTGTTTTTGCGGTAACACTCAAAGTTATAAGGTGCATTTTGTCATGCTATTCAGCAGGCCCTTCGTGGTGTATGGCACCTGGAGCGGAAAAAAAGGAGTCGGGAAAATCCACGTTGATTCGTCTGGGGTAATCCAGAGAAACCATAAACAGTGGGTGGGCGGGTACGTCAGTTGGCCGGCCGTATCCAAGGCGCAAAGCATCACCGTGCGAGTGGGAATTTCTTATGTCGATTTAGCCGGGGCGGAAAACAATCTGCGGCAGGAAGTGGCGGGTAGGAGTTTTACATCTATTCGTCGTGCCGCGTTGAGTACGTGGACTCATGACCTGAGTGTTATTCATGTTTCCGGCGGATTGCCCTCCCAACGGGAAGTATTTTACACCGCGTTGTATCACAGCATGTTAATGCCCAGCATTTTCAGCGACGCGGATGGGCGGTATCTGGGCTTTGACGGGAAGATTCACCGCATTGCCGCCGGACATCATGTGTACTGCAATTATTCCGGGTGGGATATTTACCGCAGTGAAATGCCGCTTTTGGCATTGATTGAGCCAAAGCGCATGGAAGACATGTGCCAGTCGATTGTGCTGATGTATCAGCAGGGGGGCTGGATAGGTCGCTGGCCGCAGATTAATCATTACACCAATGTCATGTGTGGCAGTCCTTTAACCACGGTGATGTGCATGGCCTATCTGGACGGGCTACATGGATTTAATATTCATGCCGCCTGGCAGGGTATGTTCAAGGACGCCACGGAGGCTCCGCCGGGTGGACATCCCTATGCCGGTGAAAGCAATATCAACTGGATTAATAAGCTGCATTTTGATCCCAACAATTATGAGAGTTATGGTTCGGTCTCGCAGTTGCAGGAGGACTGCGTGGCGTATGGATCGCTATACTACCTGGCAAAAGCATTGGGTAAAACACAAGATGCCAGGTTGTTCTGCCAGCGGGCTTTGTATTTCCGCAATGTCTTTGATCACAAGGATCGCTTTTTCCGTCCCCGCCTGTCTGATGGCCATTGGGTGAAACACTTTAATCCCGCCCAAAACTGGCATGGCTTTATTGAAGGTTCAGGTTGGCAGTATCAGTGGCTGGCCCCATGTGATATGGCGTGGTTGGTTCATGCGGTAGGCCGGGCACGTTTTAACCGTCGGCTGGAGGCCTTTTTCAGCTACAAGACGCCCTGCTGGGTCGGCCAATATTACAACCCTTATAATGAACCCGATCTGGAGGCTCCCTTTGAATTCAATTTCTCTGGTAAACCATGGAGAACGCAGTATGTCGTGCGGCGCGTGCTGAGGCAGAATTACACCTTATCCTCCAATGGCGTGCCTGGTAACGATGATTGCGGCGAAATGTCTTCGTGGGCGGTCCTGAGCATGATGGGTTTATACACCATTGATCCAGCCAGCGGGGCGTATGAACTTTGCAGCCCGGCGTTTCCAAAAATCAGTATCCATTTGCACGCGCCGTATACCGGCGGAACGTTTGTCATTACCACCACGCCCCGGCCCGCTTTTATGCCGTATATTCAGAGCGTGAGACTAAACGGTTCAGTCCAGAATGCCAATTGGATTCATGTGCAAAATATCACCGGGGGCGGCAGATTATCCTTTGAGCTTGGTAAAACACCGGACCGAAACTGGGGTGCAAAATCGGCCGATGCGCCTCCATCGCTAAGCGCTGGGAATGTGGCGAAATAAAGTTTGTGGTGTCGGTTTTAAAATATGAAGCGGGCACAATACATTTGCGCGAATGGGCTTTCCGGGATGGGGCTGCCTTGTTGTAGTATCTTTGATCTGGCGAATCGTGCGATTTTGGAGAAATGATGCGACGTTCGGCAAAAGCCAACACTATTTATTCCTACATTATCGGAGGAATTGAATCCGCAAAATTCCGCGTTGGGGAGCGTATTCCGACCGAGCGCGAGTTGGCGGAGCAATTCAACG
>JAJYGE010000180.1 GCA_021785155.1 Planctomycetota bacterium | reverse complement strand
TTCGGCGATGACCTCATTGGCCGCCCGCGCCGGACGCAAATCCTTGACAATGCTGATATGCCCCGTGCCCGCAAGTGTGGCCATCGTTTCCGCCAGCGCCTTGACGTTTCGATCCACCCCGACGATCCGGGCACCGCACTGCGCCAGCATCCGGGCTGTGGCACGTCCGAAGCCGCTTCCAGCACCGGTGATGATCGCCGTCTTCTCCGTGAAAGTTAACGTTATCATGATGCTCCTATCTGCAACGTGGGATGCCGTTCCTTCACGAGCGGGTCATAAAGTGGAATCACCAAATCCGCCTGGCGGGCCAGCCGGGCATAGAGTCGGTGGTGCTCCTCCAGCGATTCACTAAGGCCCAGAGGAATCCGCTGCTCAAAATTGCGATACGTGAAGATGGCATCCGTCATGGCCGCGCGACCGGCGGAAGTGTTCACCAGATACACCATGCTCGATCGATGGTGCGCGCCACAGAACCATGCGCGTATGCCGGGAATAAATTCAGTTTCCTCGTCCGGAAGCAGGTGAATACGGGTGGCGGCCTCCAGAACCAGGTAGCGCAGCACCGATGGCGGAAAGACAATATGGCGGGGAAGTTGAGGAATCTCCGAATCCGGGGCATGAAAATCAAGCCAGCCCCGGCGGGATATCCAAAGCCGGGCGTTGGAAAATTGATCCAGCCCGCCGGTGGCGTAAGCCGTCAGCGGCGTAATGAGCACATCGGTGATTTGCGATGGCGTAATGCCGCGGGCCGCCAGTGCCTGAACAATCCAATTTTCGGGTTTTACCACCGGCTCATGGCCGTCTTCACCGGTGGCGGCCCTGGCCCAGGTGGTCCAATGTTTATGCAGGGCGGAAACATCCTGTGGAAATCCGGTGTTCAACAAAATCCGGCGTTCACCGTGTGTAATGAGCAACGCCCAAAACGTGAGGGCTTCCCATCCCTTCAGCCGCTCCATCCAATAAACTTCCGCCGCCGGTACACGCGTTTCACCCATCTTCAGTAATGTAATCTGGTAAGAATTCATAATTGTGCGTTCCAACCTCCATCGACAGACACGGTGCTTCCGGTAACATACGATGCTTCTTGACTCGTCAAATAAAGCAGGGCCGCCTTGAGATCATTCGGACGACCCAGACGCCCCAATGGGCAATGCGCTTTCAGCCAAGCCGGCACCGCCGTGGTATCACGTGAAGCGGCGTCATTAATATCCGTGTGAATCCAACCCGGAGCAATGGCATTAACCGTAATGCCGTATGGCCCAAGTTCCAATGCCATGCCCTGCATGAGCAGATCCAGTCCGCCTTTGGTGGCGCAATAATGCGTTTGCGTGGCGTTGGACCGAAATGCGCCAACGCTGGTGGTAAACACAATTCGCCCGCCCCGGCCCGCCGCGGCCATTATTTTCGCCGCTTCCTGCGTTACCCGGAAGGCTCCGTTAAAATTGACATCAACATGGCGGGACCAAATCTCATCGGTAAGGTCTAAAAACGGCGTGAACCGGCAAATTCCGGCATTGCTGATGACGATATCCAGACCACCGAGTTTTTCCGCCGCCTGCCGTACCAATTTCCTGGCCAGCTCCGGTTTGGCTATATCAGCATCCATCTCATGGCACGGGGAAATTGTTTTCAGCCGCGCACACTCCCGCCGGGCTTGCTCACCGTCGCCATAATGATTGATAACAACACTGCAGCCGCTATCAACCAGCGCCTCCGCATAAGCCAAACCGATCCCGCGTGATCCGCCGGTTATCAAGGCTCGCGTTCCAAAACAGGTGCTCATGGCGTCATCTCCTTGGTGTTGACCGCCGCAGGTTCAAACGCCGCGGCGATTTGCCGCGCGCAGTATCGCAGCTTCGGCAGCAGCAATCGTAAGGCATGATTTCTTTTGTTCCCAGTGTCTTTCCGGGGACGCAACCATGAACACGCCAGGGCCGCGATCGATTCTCCACCCGGCATCATGACGCCCAGCGCCAGATCATAAACACCGTGGAACAGATGACTTTCCACATATTCATAACCACTGTGGCGAATTTTCGCCAGCCGCGGACGTAAAGATTTAACGGCATCGGGTTTAACCGCGTTCCTTTTAATAAACGCCTCTAAGTCGGGAGATGCCATGGCCGCCAAAAGCACCTTGCCCGAGGCACTGATAGCCGGATCATGTACGCTGCCGACATTGACGCCTAATTGCACATAGCCGGGGCCGGGGACATTGGCCAATATCAGCAGCCGGTCTTCCGCCAGTATGCTGATATGCACCGATTCTCCGGTCCGTTGCGCAAATTCGCGCATCGGCAGACTCGCCTGGGTCAGCAAATTCTTAAAGGGCGCGTACATCTGTCCCATTCGGAACAATTTACTGCTGACCCGGTAAGCGCCATTGAAATCACGACACAGATAGCCGCGTTGATGCAAACAGGCCACCACGCGTTGAATCTCGGATACGGAACGTCCGCAGGATCGCGCCAGGGCGGTCAGCGTCAATGGCGTATCCAATCCAGACACGCGTTCCAACACATCCAAGCCGCGTTCAAGTGCCGGAATGGCGGGTATAGTTTTATTACCAATGCTAAACATCATCATATATAATAAAGTGCTTGCAATCCTCCGTCAACACAGTTAGAATTAAAAGTAGTGTGTGACAGTTTACGCGGCTCGTGGAACGTCGAGCGAAAGAAGTGCCGATCTATGGGCAACAGTTGACCTGCTGATGAAAAAGCGGTCCGCCGAAAGGGCCACGCACCCTCAACAGTATGGTGCTTTCGCGGATGGGTAAAATTGCTGAACCAGGAGCATTACTTTCCTGGGAACGTACCTGTGGATCAGCCTATCGGGCGGTGTTGCAACGGCTGTGACATGAACCGCCCGGCTGGAAAAGGACAAAAGAATATGTGCAACAAGAAAACGATGGTTAGATATAGCGGCGGAGCACATACGGAATTCATCAGCCCTGTCGGCTCGCGCTGCCGACGACTTAGCCGTCGGCAGCCTGCCGGGAACTTTGTGGTCATGCTTGTAACCACCCTGGTTTTGGTATGGTCGGCAACGTACGGTGCCAACACCGCGGCAAGCGGTGACACGCCGCGCACCATCGGTCTGCCACGCTGGCATCTGCTTCCCGGCGGTTCACCGATTGCCGAGCCATACCCGGTCCTGCATGGCGGCGCATGGAGCGGTCCAAAAGTAAAACTATCTCCCGATCCGTTGGTGGCGTACCGCTGGGCGCACCCGCGGGCCGGCGATGGCTTGCAGACGTATGTGCTGCGCCCGATGGCGGTCAGCACGCAAACTCCCAAATCCTTTTCTGGTTTGGAATCCGTCACCGGCGGCCATTGTGATGTCACGGTAACAGGCACGGGTGCCATTCGTGTGGACTTCGGCACGGAAAGTGCCGCATGGATTGAGTTTGACAGTCCGGACCTTAACGGCAGCAAAGTGGCAATGGGGGTAAGCGAATTCGATGCGCCCGCCCACGAGCCAAACCATGCTATTGGCATACCGGAAAAAGTTGGTCATACCTATCGGTTGAAGCTCAATCCGCAATACTACGAGGGCGTGCGCTTTGGATGGATTTATGTCCGCAGCTTCTCCGGTAAGCCGTGGCATATTACTGCCGTGCGGGCGGTCTGCCAGATTAAACCTACAAATTACAACGGCAGTTTCTCATGCAGCGATCCAATGCTCACGCGGATATGGTATACCGGTGCCTACACAGTTAAATTAAACCTGCTGAAAAACTACTTTGGGGCAGTTCTCATGGACCGCGGGGACCGCATTTCCTGGGTGGGCGATGCGCACATTGCCCAGTCGGCGGCCATGGCGGCATTTGGAAATTTCAGTTTCGTCAAACAAAATCTCAACATTTCCGCCGGCAAGGGCAACGGCATTGCGAGCTATTATCTATACTGGGTACTAAGCCTCGTGGATTACTACCGCTACACGGGTGATGCGGCCGAATTGCAACGTTATTACCCGCTGGTAAAAACTCTGCTGGCCAAGGCCGCCGCCAATTTCGCCCATCCGCATATTGCGTTTTACGGTTGGGGGGACCGGCTGGGCGGATTCGCCAGCGCGGAGAATCCGCAGACCCGCGAAGCCTATCGCATGTTATTTGTGGAATCTTGCCGCCGCTTCGCTTGGGCTGCCGGTGCGGCTGGAAATAAGCGTTTACAGACACAATACAAAACAATCGCCGATGACTATGCCGCCAAGATTCAGAGCCAGCCAAGCTGGGTGCGGACCGTCAACATTTATCCCGCCACCGATGGTATCAACGCCGGCATCCCAACCCCCGCCCAGCGGCGGATGTTGTACCGCCGATGCTTTGCCAACCGGCTGGATCGCATGGCGTATTCACCCTTTAATGAGTATTTCGTAGTAGAAGCAATGGCCCGGCTGCACCGGTGGGACGAGGCGTTGGAAACCGTGCTCGACGATTGGGGCGGGCAGATTAATTATGGCGGCACGACTTTTTTTGAAGTTTACCGGCCAAGCTGGAATAACATTATCCCCACCAACGGCGGTATTCCCAGCACAATATGCGGCCCCACGAGCCTCTGCCATCCATGGAGTTCCGGGTGTACCACCTGGCTTACGCAGTGGATTGCGGGCATCCGGCCAATGACCCCCGGTTTTGCCACCGTGGATATTGTGCCGCATCTTGGCCGTACCCTGACTTGGGTTAAAGCCACCGCCCCCACGCCGCATGGGATTATTTGCGAGTCCCTGAATGTGAACCGTGGTACGGCCAGGTACAGAATTCCAAACGGCATTGTGGCAAAAATCGGTGTGCCCAATGTGTTTCGCCGCATCACTGAAATAACCATCAACGGACAGCCGGCCTGGAAAGATGGCCATTTTACCGCGTGTCCCGGCGTGGGCGGTGCGGTGCAAAGCCGGAATTTTGTTTATTTCACGGATGTGCGGCCCGGGCAATATACCCTGGCTATTTCCTACCATGGCCATACGCCGCCATTCCTGCATGAACCGTTTATTTATCCCGTGCAGGTACTGTGGCAGGATTCCATAACGCAGGGCAACTGGGGTGGCGTATATGGGCGCGACGGATATGTACTGTTCGCCGATGGTCCGAAGGAGGCGAACATTGAACACCTCCCCAGCTATGTCAAGTCGGTTCATTGCCTTTGGACACATAAAACCCGGTGGCCAAGCAATGGCTCCGATCCACGGGCATTGGCGGCAAGTCCGAAAAATGGGCGGAATCATCGCATGGCTGGCGTAGTCTTTTCCGATTTGACGTCCCAGGCCCCGCAGGCGGCGGTGGATATTCGACTTCGGCACCGGCGCAACTATCTGCTGGCGTTGTACGCGGTCGATTTTGATCGCAAGAACCGCAAGGAGGTTATTACGATTGAAGACCTGCGAACCAAAAAGTTACTGGCCCCGGTGCAGGCATTTTCGCACTTCTCCGGCGGCAAGTACATGGTCTTTGAATGCCACGGCAGCGTGCGCGTGCGGTTTGACCCGATCCGTGGGGGCAACGCGGTTCTAAGCGGCATATTTTTTGATCCGCCGGGAGGATGATGCAAGCGGCGGTACGTTGTTCACCGTCCACGGGTACCGCTTTTTCCCGTTGTCTCTGTGGTGAAATAAAACTCTTCGTGTCGTGTTGTCGTTGTGGAGAATCCACTGGATTGCGGATTCTGGAGTAAGCATCTTGGCTACCTTGCCGCGGCACCCCGAAAACCGACAACTGAAAACATGCCCAACGCTAAATCCCAAATACTGTTTGCCACCGCCTGGAAATAGAAAGTAGACCACACCTGGCTTTACCGTTAGCATGTATGCGGCGGTAAGCTGTGCGCCGCAACCTGAATCGTAGGAGCCGACATGTTGGATTCGGAATTGCTTGAAATTCTGGTCTGCCCATTAACGCGAAGTCGCCTGCACCAGGAAGGCGATTACCTCGTCGGCGAGGTGGGCGGCCTGCGGTATCCCATTCGTGATGGCATTCCCGTGCTGCTGATAGATCAGGCGGAATTACCGCCGGGCATCACCTCGCTGGAAGAATTCCGCCGGAAATTCGCCGCCCAGATACCGGGGTAGATCCATCAATATGGCCCGCGAACAGTGGGCGGGCCATGAAAAGCTACGGCGTATCCACGGACCATTAAGTATTCAACTTGGTCAGCGTTTCATAATGGGGCAAACGCGCGCAAAATTTGGGAATTTTCGCGGCGGACGACCAGCAGGATGCGGACTATTTTTATCGGGACAATATCACGGCAATGAGATGTTCTTATGATCTGATTTGACGACTTGCGGAATTTGAATAATTAAACCACGGCGGAATTGCCATGGCCTGCCCTTATGTGTAAAAGGATCCGGCGCGGAAAGCCTGTAGTCCGAAGCGGTGCGGATATAAATCGGTGGTTATCCGGTCAGAGGATTCAATGGAATTGTCGGCAGATATTGCGGGCACAGTTCGGTCAAAGCCGTCGGATAGCCGCCGTGCTCCAAACGGTATGCCGCCAACGCAAAGCCAATACGCGTGAGCCGTGTGCAGGCTTTTTCACATGCCGCAAGACGGCACGCCCCGGGGATATCGTGAAAATCGGATCGCAGAAGTTGGCTGATAATATGATTTGGCGTCTGCCCAAATGGCCCCAGTCGCAGCCGCCTGATTCTCGCCGCCATGGTTCGCATCGCCGCTTGCATCTGCTCCGCCCGCCTTGAGTACACGGGCACTGCCGCATATCTGTCAAGTAGATTGAACCCCCTGTTAAACCGTACCAGTGTTGGGTTCCAGTTGATAAACTTGGCAAAAAACCGCCCGTTAATGTCGGCTGATCCGGGATTATTTTCCGGATTACCAAAAATGTCACGGTAGAACGAGACGCACATATCGAGTTGTCCCATGCGCTCTCCAATATCGATCGCTGCGGTGATTGTGGGCATCGCCGGCAAATGCAATAGCCGGCGCAGGTAGTTTGCCGCATCCCGTTTGTTTAATCCCGGAGCCGTCAGCAGAATTCTATCCCCCCTATCGGCCATGCGGTCGATCCCCAGCGCGCTGAAATAGATTATGAGCTTGGGCTCCTGTGCAAGCAGGCGGCCGATTTGATGGATCGCGATGAGATTGGCCTCACACCCCGCCACGTTATTTTTCCCTAGGTCCAGGTTGGCCCTCGCAAGCAGACTCCGCGACCGCGACTTTAGCTGCGAGAGCCACGGCATGGACACAAAGGCCATCGGGGCGAACTGCCGTGTCCCCCGCACCAAGGGCAGAAAAAAAACGCGGAAGTGCCGCCGCGCGCCGCAAATATCTAAATGCAACTGCGTTGGTATCAAGGTACGTGGCTAAGGCCGGAGCTTCCGACGCCACCCAGGCCCGCCGCTCCGCTCTTTGAAGTTCTTCTCCCAATATTCTCCCAGCCTTACCCTGATGGTGCCACATGCATCGCAGGCCCGAAACCATGCCCTTGGCGCTCGGGGGAATATTCCGCTTATTTGGATCAGGGGCGAGCTTTCGGGATAATGCCGTAGGGGATCCGGTTTCACTCCGTTTGTGCGTTAACCTGGCCACACCAAGCGCCTTAATTTCGCTGTGCCAATACGGCAGCAGCACAGATTCGTGTGGGCGCAGGATCAAGAGCAGTGGAATTGCCGCGTTATCATGGGACTTAATGCCGTGGCCTGCGATTGCGTTAAACGCGGCAATGTAGTTCGGCGTTCCGTCTTCATGCAGGGGCCGAGTGATAAAAGTGGTTCCGTGGCTGATAATGATGGTCTGATGGTAACGCGGCCAGAGATAGATGCCGACCCCGGCAGCGAGCACTACCGGTGAAAGCATCGCTGAAATGATCAGCGTTCTGGCGATTCGGCTCATGGGGCACCTGCAATCTTAACGCGATAATCAAACCTTGCCGCGGCTGCGACGCAATCAAGATGTCTCACATAGGCGCGAGGTTTTCAGCTCGCCACTCTGGGTGTCGCGCATCTTGTCCGACACTACCTTCAGGCACGCGACCGAAATAATTTCCCGAGGTGACGCTGTGCAATTGCCTTCGCCCCGGCTGAATAACCGTGTATTGGGCGTTACATTCCGGCGGATTTATTCTCATGCCGATGATGCCAGTACGCTTCAATTTCTTCGAGCGTTTTGCCCTTGGTTTCTGGCAGCACCAGCAGCACAAACAGGAAGCTGATCAGGGAACAGCCGGAATAGATAAAGTAGGTCACGGTCAGCCCCACGCTGTGCTTGAGCATTGGAAAGGTTTGCGCCACGACATAAACCGCAATCCAGAGCGTCAGCACGCCTACGGATGCCGCCCGACCGCGGATTCTGGCGGGGAAAATTTCGGAGATGATAATCCACGGCATGGGGCCCATTGCCATGGCGAATGCGGCGATAAATGTCAATATGCTCGTGAGCAAAATCACAATTTGCCCCTGGCTGAAATGAATCACCATGGTGGAAACAAGATGACCATGCACCATCGACTTTCCCTGCACACGATCGGCAAAGGCGAAGATCAGCCCCACGGATGCCAAGGCCACCACCTGAATGGCCGTGCCGATCGCCAGTAACAGTTTTCGTCCAGCTTTGTCCACAAAGCCCACGGCAATGAATGTAAAAGCCAAATTCACCATTCCCACCAGCGCGGTGGAACCAAAGGCATTGGCGGTTTTCATGCCCGCTGCGGCAAATATGCGCGGGGCATAATAAATAATGGAGTTAATGCCGCTGAATTGTGAAAATACGGCCAGAAACAGGGCGATGAACAATGGCAAGAGAAATCGTGGGGTAAACAGTTCGGAAAATCTTCCCTCTTCCTGAGCGGCCATTTCTTTAACCGCCTGGATTTCCCGATCCGCACGCGCCGCACCCACATGGCGCGTGAGAATCTTCCGTCCCTGTTCCTCGCGATCATTTATCACCAGCCAGCGTGGACTTTCCGGTACCGCGACGATCATGAGAAAAAAAACGATTGCTGGCAATGTTTCCGATCCGAGCATCCAGCGCCAGCCCATGGTCTGATTCCAGTTGGTCCCCGTCAATTGGTGGGCCGCGTTAATGTGGTTGCCGGCATTGAGAATGAAGTAATTCACCCAATAAACCACCGCGATGCCCACGACAATGCCAAGCTGAAACAGGGAGCAGAGTCGGCCACGATGTCTTTCCGGGGATATCTCCGCGATATATACGGGAGCGATCATGGAGGAGGCTCCGATGGCCACGCCACCAATCACACGGGCAACTACCAATTCCATGAACGACCGGGGTATGGCGGACAACACACCCGATGCGGCAAAAAGCAAGGCGCAGACGATAAGCAATTTCTTGCGGCCAAAGTGATCCGCCAAGGTACCGGCGAACATGGCTCCAGGCACCGCACCCAATTCCAAACAGCCGATGGCGAAGCCAAGCTGCGTGTTGCTGAGGTGAAAATAGGTTTGTAGATAACCCTGAATCCCCGACGCCACACCCGTATCATAACCAAACAGCAGCCCCGCCAACGCGGCGGCAACCACGGCAATAATAATCGGGCCAAGGCCCGGAACAGGATCTCCGGTGGAAGCGTTAAATGCGTTTTCAGCATGGCTGGACATAAACGTTTTCTCCTTGGCAGACAATCGCGTAATTTTGTATGGGCCGACCGCCGGGATGAATTATACGGGAGGACAAAGATATCTGTAAGTGTCCGGCCATACCAATCATTGTGGGGTGTGCCCGTGTGTATCAGGAATCTTCCAGTTACCGTAGCGTCCACGGCGCGCCGGGACGGTCCTTGACGTTCTATTACAGAGCAAGGTTCGCAGGGCAAAGGCCTTTTCGTATTGCCGGACGCGTTACCGTAGTGCATTGCGCTGCTTGCCGACGGAACTCCCGTCGGTCCACAATTTCATTTCTTTGAGGCATCCCCGCTTTTTCTCACTACCTCTTTTCACCACATTCTTATAGCTAACTGATGGCGCTGCGTTTTACGAATCCTGACAAAAATGGGCACACCCTATTCGTGCCATTCAACTGATTTCGGCGATTCGGTCTTTCTTATTGCTTGCTGCCATCACTACGGTTGGTGGCGAATAGAACAGGCCTTAACCTATTACCAGTAATTTATTATCGCAAAATTAGCGCTTTTCGCGTGACAAATCGTGGATGCACTGACATAATTTATTTCCCCGGCGTTGAAGTGCCTGGGAAAAGGTGTCTTGGTAGTGGGATGATTTTGTGCGCCCGGTGTAACGCACAATAGCAATGACCTCCTGCCGGGCGTGTCATTTATGGATTTGGCGTTGTACCATCGGGTGAGCGGTGTATTGGATCAATAAAAGTATTCACTGGCTGGGACGGTCCAAGCGCCGAATGCTGCTTCTGGCGGCGGTGATTGGTCCGGGCATGATTACCATGATTGCCGACAATGATGCCGGCGGCATCTCCACCTACGTGCAGACGGGGGCCTTAACAGGATTTAACCTGCTTTGGGCGTTCATTATTCTGGTGCCGATGGCCTATTACGTGCAGGAAATGACGGTGCGGCTGGGCGCGGTGACCAAGCGCGGACATGCGGAGGCGATATTTGATTCCTTCGGCCCATTCTGGGGATGCTTTTCCATCTTTGACCTGGCGGTGGTCAATTGGCTTACGCTGGTCACGGAATACATCGGCATGACGCAGGCCATGAGCATCTTCGGCATTCCCGCGTGGGTTACATTCCTTGGCGTCACGTTGCTGCTTTTCATGATCGTGGTGACGGGAAAATACTGGACGTTTGAAAAACTCACCATGCTTTTCTGTCTCTTTAATTTTGTATATATCCCGGCGGCATTCTGGGCGATGCAAACCGGCAACGTCAAAGAAGGCTGGCTGGCGGTGGGCAAGGGGTTCTACGCGCCGACACTGGTCGGGATTCTGCCCATGACGGCCATGATCACGCTGATTATGGCCAATATCGGCACGACCATCACGCCCTGGCAGATATTTTTTCAGCAGTCGGCGGTGGTGGACAAGGGCATGGATGTCCACGACATCAAAATGGGAAAAATTGACACGCTGGCCGGCTCACTGCTGACGTGCATTGTGGCGGCGTTCATCATCATCGCCACCGCCGGCGTATTTTATTTCAACCCGCACGGACATATCGTGGTGACCTCCGCGCAACAAGCCGCCCTGCAAATGCCGAAGGTCATGCCGCATGGAACCGATTGGGGCCGGTGGGCGGAGGTTTTGTTTGCCATCGGATTATTTGATGCGGGCCTGCTGGGGGCGTTGTGTGTATCGCTTTCCACAAGCTGGGCGCTGGGCGAATTGTTCGGCTGGGCGCATTCATTGAATAAATCCGTGCGCGACGCGCCCTGGTTTTATGTGGCGTATGTGGCCATGTTGCTGGCGGCGGGAATCGTTTCGGTCACGGCCAGCATTGCGGTGCAGAATGACATCACCATTTTTGTGCAGGTTGTGGCGGTGACGTTGCTGCCATCGAGCCTCTTTTTTCTGATCCTGATACTCAACGACAAGGACGTGATGGGGAAATATGTCAATACCCGATGGCAGAACATCGCCAATTGGTCCATCGCGTTGTTCGTCATTCTGGTTTCGACGTTGTATGGTATAACACAGATATTTCCGGATGTGATGGAACCTGCGTTCTGGCACCACGCTGGTCGTTTCTTCCATTGGCTTTGACAGGGCGGGTTGTAACTATGCCAATACCATCCTCAAGCTCTTCTCCAACACCGGCTCCGTTTGGACCAGTCGGCGTCGCCCGTGATTATAAAACGTTCTATTATTCTGAACTGCGCGGGCGTAAGATATGTTTGAGTAAAATTTCTGAACGTGTCGGTAAAATTTCGGATATCGCCTTCAAAATGACCGAGGCCTACCCCGACGCCGTCGGCATTGTGGTCGAACACGGATGGGGGAAGCCTGCCGAACTTATTCCATGGGCCAAAGTCACCCGCATTGACGATGATTTTGTATTTGTCTCCCCACCCGATCAACCGGACCCGGCCACGATCAAGTACGGAGCCGGATTTCCATGTTTTATCGATCAGCCGGGATGGATACTGCTTGAGTCACACCTCATGGGCAAAACAATTTTTGACATGGATGGCCGGCGCACTGAGGTGGTCAATGATATACACCTGCTGGTCTCGCACGACCGTATGATTTTGATTCATGTCGATACCTCATTTAATGGATTTCTCCGCCGATGGGGAATTTCGCGTATATTTCACGCCCGGGAGCACTTTATTAACTGGCGGTATGTGCAGCCTCTGTCGCTGGAAGATGCGGTGACCAAGGATGCGGTGCGGTTATCCATCACGCGCAAACAGATTGAGGAACTACCGCCCGAAGATCTGGCGGACACGCTGGAAGAACTTACCGGCAAGGAGCAGCAGGCCCTGTTTTCGGCACTGGAGCCTGAGACTGCCGCGGAAACCCTGGCGGAGGCCGAGCCGCGTACCCAGCGGCAGTTGATTGCGGATTTGCGGCAGGAGCGCGCCACAAAGATTCTTCAGGAAATGTCCATTCCGCAACTTGCGGATTTGCTATCGGTTTTACCGCATGAGGATGCGGCGAAGATGCTGCGGCTTCTGCCCGCCGATCAGGCCCAGCGAATAGGGGAACTGCTGTCACAAAGGGAATCGGTGGCGCAATCCATGCTCAGTGCGGATTACCTGGCGCTGCCGAAAGAAGCATTGGTTGGCGCTGTACTGGCCCTTATCCGAAGTTCGGGCAAGCCGCATGATGCGATATCGTACATTTACGTCATTGAACCCGATGATAAGACGCTCCTGGGCGTGGTCGATCTGCGCGACCTTGTATTGGCCCGGGATCAGCAGTCTCTCGGTGAGATTATGGTTTCCCCGGTGGTGACGGCCGAAGCCGATGACACGCGCGATGATCTGGCGGAGTTGTTCCTGAAATACCATTTTAGGATGTTACCGGTGGTGGATCGTCGTGACCACCTGTTGGGGGTAATTCACTTTAACGATATAACCAAGGGGCTTATGAGCCGTCTGCGAGTTTGACTCTTCAATCAATATGGGGTGCCCGATGCCACGAATGAAAATGACACCACTGGTTAAAATATCGCTCATGGCCTTGCGGATTTACCTGCTGATTCTGTTGACGCTGATTATTGTCAGTTTTGCCCGTGTGCTCAAATCAGGCCAATCCGAAACCGCGCCCGCCGCGACACAACCCGCGCCCGCCACCATACCGGCGGGAACACCAGTAGTGCCCGCAAAGGCAAAACGCGCCAATCAATCGCCTTCCTGAAACCGGGTGCGCTATTAGGATGGGTTGACAAGGCAGGCTTACAAGCGAACAATGAAACATGTGGATGGTGTCTTTTGGTGGAGCGCTTCTCATGCGCAGGATGCAAATGTTTGGTTTCGGTGTTTTGATTTTGGCCGTCGGCCTTGCGGGAAGATCGGA
>JAJYGE010000396.1 GCA_021785155.1 Planctomycetota bacterium | reverse complement strand
ACAAATTCGCAGAGTTACCCTTAGCCGTTGGCTGGCTCGCGGTACGCGTGAATTCACAGGCCGCGTCACTACCGACAGCCGGGATCTGCATCAGGGCGATTTATTTATCGCCATCATCGGGCCGAATTTCGATGGCCATCATTTTATTTCCGCGGCAATGGAGTCAGGAGCCGCGGGAATACTGGTTTCTCATACACCGGATGAGGCTCTCCTTGCTGCGGCCACAACTGCGTCGGTGACGATCCTGCAATGCGATAACACCGTCCGCGCCTTAAACCGTCTGGCAGCGGCGTATCGGCGTGAATTGCGGGCCAAGGTCATAGCTGTTGGTGGGTCCAATGGTAAAACCACGACCAAGCAGATTATTCAGACGCTTTTGTCACAGCGCTTTTCCGGGGTTGCCAGTCCGAAGAGTTTTAATAACAATATTGGTCTTCCCCTGACGCTGCTGTCGGTTCAACCACAGCATGAATACGTGGTTTTGGAAGTCGGCACCAACGCACCCGGTGAGGTTGAGGCGCTGGGGCAGGTGGCCAGTCCGGATATTGTCGTTATTACGGGGGTAGGATTAGAACATCTGGAATTTCTGACGGATATTGATCATGTGGCGCGGGAAGAGGCTTCGTTGGCGCGGTTCGTTGCGCCGGATGGTATTCTGCTTTTAACCAATGATTCACCAGAACTTCTTAATGCTCTGCGATTAACGCGCGGCCCGCGTTTTACCATTGGCGATGCGGGTTCGGGTGCCGATATGGAAGCTACGGAAATTCATGAGTCGCTGGCCGGGACGGATTTTATCGTCAACGGTCGCACGGGGTATCATCTGCCATTGCTGGGGCGGCATAATGTGTTTAACGCGATGCTGGCTATTGGCGTGGCGCGGCGCATGGGGCTGACAGATGAAGAAATCCAGACCGGATTGCCGGCCATAAAGCCCGCTTCCATGCGATTGGAACCCATGCAAATCGGAACGCACTTAATTATCAATGATGCCTATAATGCCAATCCCACAAGTATGGCGGCGGCTATTAAAATGTTCGCCACCATACCGCTTTCCGATGCCGCCCTCGGTCATCGCCGTCGCGTGGCGATTCTGGGCGATATGCTGGAGTTGGGGGCGGGATCGGCGGAGTTGCATCGGCAAATGGGCCGCCTGGCGGCAGAGAATCCTATTGATGTTCTGATTTTTGTCGGCCCGCTGATGCTTCATGCGGCCGATGAAGCGCGGCAGAAGGGAATGACGGTTCATCATTTTATGGACGTTCAAGTGGCCGGGACGCATTTACCGGGCCTGTTAAATAAATCCGATGTGATACTGCTGAAAGCATCCCGCGGAACGCGATTGGAAAAGTTGTCAGACCTCATGAGTGCTGCGGAACAAACCCCCGCAGGCTCGGTGTAATGCGATATCCGGAGGATCGTTACTTTTGCTGTATTTGATATATACATGGATGGCGGGGCATCACTGGTTGCCGGGGCATTGGCCCATTGACGTGGTTATTTTTCGCTCGGCGCTGGCCATTATTTTCAGCTTTCTGCTGGTACTGGCCGCGGGCAGGCCGACAATTGAATGGTTACGCCGACAAAAGCTTGGTGATCAACCGGAGTTTAATCATGCGCAAATTAATGCGTTGACAAGTTCCAAGGCCAATACTCCCACGATGGGCGGAATGCTGATTATCCTGAGCATTTTTCTCACCACGCTGATCTTCGCGCGGCTGGATAATTTTTACGTCCGGATGGGCTTATTGTGTCTGGTTTATCTCGGCACGCTGGGCGGCGTTGATGACTGGCTTAAACTTACCGCCAAGCGCCGCGTTCCGGGCAGCCGAGATGGATTGTTCTGGTGGGAGAAAATGGTTTTTCAGATCGGCCTGGGGGTGTTGCTGGCATTGTTTATTTATTACCACGGCAAATATGATCAAGCTCATTACCTCAACTGGCCCTTTTTGCCGCGCGATATTGTTTTACCCACCTGGCTGTTTGCCATTATTTCCGTGGTGGTTATCACCGGAACCAGCAATGCCGTGAATCTTACCGATGGCATGGATGGCTTGGCCAGTGGGTGCATGGCTATCGTCGCATTTGCCTTTATGATTCTGGCATACGTGACCGGCGATGCCCGTTGGGCAGGTAATTTGAATTTTAACCATATCCGCGATGCCGGTGAATTGGCTATTATCTGCGGATCCATTACCGGATCCTGTCTTGGCTTTCTCTGGTTTAACTGCAATCCCGCACAGGTGTTTATGGGAGATACCGGATCGCTGGCTCTGGGCGGCGTAGTGGGCTACGTCGCCATTGTGATCCGGCAGGAACCCATGCTGCTGCTGGTGGGGGGGATATTTGTCATGGAAGCGTTAAGCGTGATGATTCAGGTTGGATATTTCAAAGCGACCCATGGAAAAAAGGTTTTTCTATGCAGTCCAATCCACCATCACTTCCATCTTAAAGGATGGAGCGAGCCGCAGATTGTGGTGCGGTTCTGGTTGCTTTCCGCGCTATTTGCCGCCATGGCCCTGGCTACCGTTAAGTTGCGGTAACACCTTGAACCATGCGGCCCTGGCCCTGCACCGCAATGACTTGTTTTAAGGCCACACGGGCCGCTTTTACTGCTTGCACCAGTTCCATGGCCGCCTGACGGATGGCTGGCAAAATCACCTGCGGCCAAGGCCGCTTTACTTACCAGTGATGAGCCCGCACCTGCAGCCACGGTGTCGGCGGAACTAAACGCGCCCGCGGTTTTGGCATCCACTCCGCCGGTGG